>JAJZLD010000060.1 GCA_021803785.1 Pseudomonadota bacterium
CATATGGAGATGTCACATGGCAACAACAGCAGCGCGAGTTTCGGAATGCGGGACATCGGTACAGGCTCCATCTCTCGGGGCTGCCGCGCGTTGCCGCACGGCCGGGAAGTCGCGAAGCGCGATTGTAGGGCCTATTCAGAGTAGCCATGCCGAGCGGCGCCACAAAAGACACGGGGCACCGAAGTGCCCCGCTGGGTCGGCCGACCACCGCTTTTTCGGCGCTCTCAGGCGCTGCGCGCGCGCTCGGCCTTGTCGCCTTTGTCCGCCTTCTCTGCGGGCAGTTCGACCACGTTGTCGCGCAAGGCGTCGCCGCCAACCTGGGTAATCGTGCCCTGCACGCCGGCGCCCACTTCCATCTGAAGCTTGTGGTAACGGATCGTGCCGGAGACGCGCGCCTTCGACTGCAGTTCGAGGAAGTGTTCGACTTCGAGATCACCGATCACGGTGCCGTTGATCACCGCGTCGTAGCAACGCACGCTGCCTTCGATGCGGCCCTTGTCCGACAGCACCAGCAGGCTCTTCTCCTTCTTGCTGTCGCCGTCCTTGCCCATCGCATTGCCCTTGAGCGTGCCGTCGATGCGCAGGCCCGAGCCGAACACGATGTCGCCGGTGATCTCGACGTCCTCGGCGATCAGGCTCGAGAGTTTGCTGACTTCGATCAGGTGTGGTTTCTTGCTCTTGCCAAACATCGGGCGTCTCCTGCAATGGTGTGTCGTGCGCCGGTGCCAACCGTTGGCCCGCGCATCATGGAATCGGATGGAGGGCGGCGGGCTAGCGCCGACCCTCCTGCGCCTTGCGGAAGAAGGTCACTTCATCCTCCAGCTCGCGGATGCGTTCATTGAGGCCATCGACCTGGCGCTCCAGCTCGTTTGCGCGCGCCTCGCTCAAGCGCGAGCGCAAGGTGCTCTCCTCCAGCGCCTTGCGCAGTGTTCGCAGTTCGCTGCGTGCCTCGGCCAGCGCTTGCACGTTGGCGCTTTCCGGCGCGAACAGCAGGAAGCCGCCAACCATCAGGCCTGCAACGACGATGCCGCTGAGTGCGCCGATCGCCAAATGCGTGGTCGGCCGCTTGCGGCGCGACAACACCAGGCCGGCATGGGTCAGCTGGCGTGTGCGGCCGGCGCGGAACGGGATCGTCATGTCAAAGCCCGGCAAGGTAGTCGCGCGGGTCGGCATACTCGCCGTCGCGGATCACCTCGAAGTGCAGATGCGGCCCGGTCGAACGGCCAGTGGAGCCGACACGCGAGATCTCCTGCCGCGGCTCGACCAGTTGCCCGGTCTTCACGAGCAGCTTCGATGCATGGGCGTAGCGCGTCATCAGGCCGTTGCCATGATCCAGTTCTACCACCCAGCCGAAATCCGGGCTCCAGCCTGCAAACGCGACAACGCCGCCCGCGGCCGCGCGGATCGGCGTGCCCGGCTCAGCAGTGAAGTCCAGCCCTGCATGAAAGGCCAGCCGCCGCGTGATCGGATCGACACGGTTGCCGAAGGTCGAGCCGATTTCCGCGCTTTCGATCGGTCGACGGCTGGGGAAGGTCATGAGGCCAAGGTTACGCTGTGCGGTGGCCTGGCCGATCTCGCCCAGTTGCGATTCGACACGCGCGAGGGCGGCATCCAGCTCGGCCATCGGGTCATGGCTGCTGATCACGCGCGGCGGCAGCATCGGGCCGCCACTGCCACCCTTTCCCCGGACTTTCTTCTCGTAGTCTTCGAGTACGCCGATCTTGCGGCCAAGATGGGCCGCCTCGTTTTCGAGCTTGAACACCCGCCCGGCGATCGCGCCAAGCTGCTCGACGGTGTAGGGGTTCTGCCGGAAAGAGGGCAGCTTTGGCAGTGCAGCGGTCGAACCACCGGCCATCAGGTAGCCAAGCAAGGCACCTAGCGTCAGTAGCAGGGCGGCCACGCCAAGGCCGGCGACCAGCAGGGTGCGGGTCGATAGCGTGCGCACCCCCGAGGCGGTCAGCCCGCCGGTGGACAGCATCACAAACGCCATTCTTTTGTCTCCCTCCCTTGGATCTACTTTTGGTGTCTCGCGCCCGGGCCGGGATTGCCGGAGGGGCCGGGTCTGTCCGGGTGGCAGCGCCTGGCGTTAGCCGCTGATGATCTCGGACGAGCGGGTGGAAAGCGCGACTTTAAGTGTAAAAGCCACCGACGCGCAATGCCGTCGTCAAGCAGAAAGTCGAGCTGGATCAAGACACTGCATGCGGCAACGCAATGAAAAACGCCCCGTATTCGGGGCGTTTGTGTCACGCGGCAAAGCGGTTCGCGCCGTGTTCAGGCGCTGCCGCGTTCGATCCGCGCTATCCGCTTGTCAAGCCGCGCAAGGTCGTCGCGCAGCGTGGCCACGTCGCGGCCGAAGGCCTCCAGCTCGGGCCGTGGCGGTGTCAGCCGCGCTTCTTCGATCGCATATTCGCGCAGGTTGTCGACCAGGTTTCGCGCCGCCTGCCGGCCCCAGTCGGCAAACTCACGGGCACCCTGGTGCAGCCGATGCGCAAGCGGGTCGCCAACGATGCGCGAGAGGTCTTCCTCGGCATCCCACTCAAGGTTGCGCAGCACGAAGCCCAGGGTTTCGGCGAAATGGGCGTCGCCCGAAATGCGCGCCTGGCGAAACAAGGCATCCGGGCCGTCCGGCAGTTGAGCCAGGGCGCCGGCGGGCAAAGCAAGCCGCACATCAGCATCGTCCGCTTCCGCGCAGGCTGCGATCTGGCCGTTATCGCCGATCACGAAATCCACCGCCACCGCGCCCAGCGCCAGGTGAGCGCGGCGTCCGGCGAAAGGCAGCAACCGTTCGCGCGCCCAGGCATTGCGGGCCAGCAAGTGCCCCAGCAGGCGCGCAAAGGCGTTGCTGGGGAGCGTCGGACGAGCGACTTCGCTCATCGCGTTCAGGCGACCTGCTGGATACCCGCCAGCACCCAGCCGCCGTTGCCGGCAACCGGCTTGGTCAGGTGCCAGATCTCGTTGAAGCCGGCTGGCGGCGCATCTCTCTCTTCGCGCAGCAGGCCATGAAAACGCACGCTGGCAATGTAGCGATTGCCTTCTTGAGTCACTTCGAGCACTTCAGCATCGAGCTGGATCACGTCGGTCTGGTTCGCCGCGCCGCGACGCTCGTCGATGTCGAGCTTGAACTCGGCAAACATTTCTGGCGTGGTGAATTCGCGGATGTCGTCGAGGTTGCCGGCGTCGTTGGCCGCTTGCAGCCGCACAAACTGAACCTTGGCATTGCGGATGAAACCCTCGGCATCGAACCCGGCTGGCAGCGTGTTGGCCACCGGCTCGGCGGCGAGCGGCGTCGCGCCACCGCCAATCGAGGTCACAACCGGGCGATCAGCCTGTGCGTTGTACGGCGCACCCGCACCGGCGTACTGCACGGGCGACGCCTCCTGCGGTGCTTTGCTGGCCATGAAACGGCGGATCAGCATGAACACGACACCGGCCGCGAGCACCGCAAGCAGGATACCGGCAAAGTCACCGCCGACGCCGAAGTGCGACAGCAGCGAAGCCAGCCCGATACCGGCGGCGAGGCCAGCCAGGGGGCCGGCCCACTTGCGCCAGCCGGAAGCTTGCGCCGCCGGCGGCGTGACGCCCGGCTTGGCAGCAGTCGGCGATGCTGGTTGCGGCGCGGCCTGCGGCGGCATAGCCGGGCGCGCCGGCGCAGTGGCCGGTGTGCGCTGCATGCCGATCGAACGGCTGCCGCCCAGGCGCTTGGCCTCGGCATCCGCCACAACCATCGCGCTACCGATGAAGATTGCAAACACCGCGATCATCAGACGTTTCATTCGTTGGACTACTTTCGTGTCAGTGGGGTCGGGCCGTTAGATGCGAGCGAGCACGACAAGTTCAAGGGCTGGCCGCGAAAGCCAAACCCTTGGCACTTGCGGTAACGGATTCAGAACTTGTAGCCGCGATGCAGCGCCACCGCGCCAGCCGCGAGATTGAAGTACTGCACCCGTTCGAGCCCGGCGCCGCGCATGATGTCGGCCAGCGCGTCCTGATCCGGGTGCATGCGGATCGATTCAGCGAGGTAGCGGTAGCTGTCGGCGTCGTTGGCGACCTTCTTGCCCATCCACGGCAGCAGCTTGAAGGAGTAGGCGTCGTACACCGGCGCGAGCGGCTTCCAGATCTTGGAGAACTCGAGCACCAGCAGGCGGCCGCCCGGGCGCAGCACGCGGCGCATCTCGGCCAGCGCGACATCCTTGTGCGTCATGTTGCGCAGGCCGAAGGCGACGGTGACCAGATCGAAGCTGTCCGCAGCGAAAGGGAGCTTTTCGGCATCGCACTGCGCAGTCGGCAGGTTGAAACCCTTGTCGAGAACACGGTCGCGGCCGACGGTCAGCATCGCGTGGTTGATATCCGTCAGCCACACCTGGCCGGCGTCGCCAACGCGCTTGGCAAACGCCAGCGAGAGGTCAGCGGTACCACCGGCCACGTCGAGCACACGCTCACCGGGCCGAACGTTAGCGATGTCGATCGTGAACTTCTTCCACAGCCGATGCATGCCCATCGACATGAGGTCATTCATCACGTCGTACTTCTGCGCCACCGAGGTGAACACCCCGGCAACCTTCTTGGCCTTTTCGCTCTCGGCAACGGTTTGGTAGCCGAAGTGCGTGGTCTTGTCGTTCATCGTCAATTCCTCAATGGCTGCCGCAACTGCCCGATCCACAGCCGCCCTTGGGCGCCTTCGGTGTTTCAGTGTCGCGGCTCGCGCCGGCCGCTTCGAGGCGGCGCAGGTACTCGGCCCACAGCGGTTCATACCGCGCGCCCAGCTGGTACAGGTAGTCCCAGGTATAGAGCCCGCTGTCGTGCCCGTCGGTGAAGACGAGCTTCACCGCATAGTGGCCGACCGGCTCGATCGCGCTGATGTTCACATCGCGCTTGCCGGTCTGCAGCACCTCCTGCCCTTCGCCATGGCCGCGAACTTCAGCCGACGGCGAATAGACGCGCAGGTATTCGCAGGGCAGCTCGAAGCGCTCGCCATCTGAGAATGCGATCTCAAGCAGGCGCGAGCGCTGATGCAGGCGAATATCGGTGGGGATCGGGGTATCAATATCGAGTCCGCTCATGGGTAGCCTCCGCGCACGCTTTCGTGCAAGCACGGCAGTTTACCCCAGCGGCGGCGCCAATTCGGCGGGTTACTGTCGCGCGCGCCGCTTGCCGGCACCGCAAATCGATGCCTGCTTTGGTTCCGACCCGTTTGATCCTGCTCGCCACACGGCTGCCGGCCTGCTGCGGCATGCTTTCCTCGCGAAGCCTTCGAGCGCGAACACGCGCCGGCCGAGAACCGCCTCACCGTGGTGCCAGCCTCCGTGCCGCGTTAATCGCTGCTTAAGCTTGGGGGCGGACACTGACGCCATCCATCCCCCGGAGATGCGTCATGAATCGATATCTGTACGGCCTGCTCGCCCTCGTGGCGGGCGCCTGGCTGATGAGCCCGAGCGCCAACGGCGCCGGCTTCTGGGCCTGGCGCCGCGAAGCGGTACTGCTGACCGGCTTGCTCGGCCTCGCCACCATGAGCGCGGCGATATTGCTCGCCACCCGCCCGCGCTGGCTGGAACAACGCCTGAACGGGCTGGACAAGGCCTACGGCCTGCACAAGTCGCTCGGCATCGCGGCTGGCGTTACGCTCGGACTGCACTGGTTCGCCGAGAACGGCGCGAAGTGGCTGGTCCAACTGGGCTTGGTGATGCGTCGCGGGCGTGGCGGCCCGCATGGCCCCGAGAACGCGCTGATCGACTTCGCCAAGGACAGCGGCGAGTGGGCCTTCTACGTGCTGATCGCGCTGGTGCTGGTCGCGCTGGTGCAGCGCATTCCCTACCGCTACTTCCGCTGGGTGCACAAGGCGCTGGCCGTCGTATTCCTCTTCGGCGCCTTCCACGCAGTGGTGCTGATGCCGGACCGCTGGCTCGCAGCGCCGGCAGGCTGGGTGTTGATCGTCGCCGCAGCAGTAGGCGGTGCCGGTGCCTTGTGGTCGCTCGCCGGCCGCATCGGCAAGACACGCACCTTCCAGGGCCGTATCGAATCGGTCGCGGTGTCGCCGAGCGGCCTGATCGACCTGCGCCTCGCGCTGCCGGCACCGGGCCTGCGGTATCGGGCCGGACAGTTCGCCTTCCTCAAGTTCGACGCGCTGGAAGGGCCGCACCCCTTCACGATCGCCTCGGCCGACGACCCCTGCCGCCCGCGCTTCGTGATCAAGCCGCTTGGCGACTACACCGACACGCTCGCGGCGCGCCTGGCGGCCGGTCAAGCTGTGGAACTCGAAGGCCCCTACGGCTGCTTCGACTTCAGCGCCGACGGCAAGCGCGAGATCTGGGTCGCCGGCGGCATCGGCATCACGCCCTTCCTTGCCCGGCTTGATGCGCTGGCGGCACAGGGCGGCGCCAAGCGGCCTGTGGATTTCTGGTACTGCACCCAGCAGCACAGCGAAGCGCTGTTCCCGGCTGACCTGGAGGCGCGCTGTGCGCGTGCGGGCGTGACGCTGCATCGCATGGCGGCCGATTACGGCGGCCTGCTGTCGGCCGAGCACGTTGCCGCCACCACCGGCTCGCTCAACGGCGCGCGGGTGTGGTTCTGTGGCCCGAGCGGCTTTGCGCAGACCCTGCGTAGCGGGCTCGAAGCGCTGGGCCTGCCGTGCGACGCCTTCCACAGCGAACGCTTCGCGATGCGCTGACACACGCGGTGCGCGCGGCCTCGATGACCCGGCTGTCGGCTAGCAGCTGCCCGGTGCAGCGATGCTGCTGGCCGCCGCCGTTACGCTGGTGGCGCTCGTAATGGGCGCCCGTGTGGCGCGGCGCGAGACAGCCTGACGACGGCGCCAGCCGCAGCGCTGACAATCCGGTATGGCTGCACTGCGGCGGCGAATTCGGGTGCTGACTGGCTAACGTATTTCGGTCAGCGGCGCTGGCGCTACGCCCGCCGTCCGCGGGCGCACCAGCATGGCAAGTAGCACCGCAGCCACTGCCAGCACCCAGACCACCACCGCACCCGATGGCAGGTCAAACACCGCCGAGGCGGCCAAACCCAGCGCATAGCCAACCGCCCCGAGCGCCCAGGCCGCCAGCAGCCGGCGCGTGCCGCTCAACTCACGCGTGGCGAGCGCCGGGATGATCAGGCTCGAGAACACCAGATACACGCCGACGACCTGCACCGATGCGGTTACCGCGATCGAGAACAGTGCGTAGAACACGAAGCTGCCGCGCTTGCTGGCGCCGCCGAACCACAGCACCAGCAGCACCGCCGTCAGCACCGCGAGCCAGCCGATCTGCTTCGGACTGACCCACAGGATCTGGCCGACCAGCAGGTCTTTCAGGTGCTCACCGCCATGCGGGTTGCTCGCCAGCAGCAGCAGCCCACCGCTCGCAGCGAGCACGAACAGCACGCCGATCAGCGCCTCCTGATGGCGCCCCGCGCGCCGCTCGGTGAAGGTCAGCAGCAGCGCCCCGGCCAGTGCGGCAGCGACCGCCGCCACCTGCACCATCAAGCCCTGCGGCTCCCAGCCCATGAAGTCGGCGGCGATCACGCCGAGCCCGGCGATCTGCGCGATCGCGAGGTCGATGAAGACGATGCCGCGATCGAGCACCTGCATGCCCATCGGCACATGGGTGGCGAGCACCAGCAGGCCGGCGACGAACGCCGGGCCGAGGATCGAGAGGTCGAGGGCGGTGAGGTCCATTACTTTCCGGCTCCCTTGAGCAGGCGTGCGATGGTGTCGTCGAACAGGCCGAACAGGTCTTTCGCGGCCGGCGTGCCACCGACCGTGAAGGGCAGTTGCACCGCCGGGATCTTCGCGCGCTCCGCAAGCCAGTCGGCAGAACGGGCGTCCTGATAGGCGGCGTACACGATCAGCTTGGCCGGGCGGTCCTTCTGGCGCGTGAGGATTTCCTGCAGGTGGGCCGCGGTGGGCTCGACGCCCGGCTTCGGTTCGAGCGCATCCACGTATTGCAGGCCGAGCCAGTTCTCCATGTAGGTCCAGGCCTTGTGCTGGGCCAGGATAGGCGTGCCGCGCAGCGGCGCCGCCTGCGCCGACCAGCGCGCGAGTGCGGCATCCCAGCGCTTGGCGAAGTCCTGTGCGCGCTGTTGATAGGTGGCGCGGTTGGCGGGGTCGATCTGCTCCAGCCTTTGCGCGAGCGCCACGGCCACCTTGGCGATGTTGCGCGGATCGGTCTGGATGTGCGGATTGCCTTCGGGGTGCACATCGCCGTCGGCGCGGTCGACCCGTGTCGGTACATCGAGCTTCTGCACGAAGTCCGACGCCGCGAAGTTGCCCGGCTTGCCGGGCTGGATCGCGGCGTTACCCGATTGCTGGATCAGCACCGGCAGCCAGCCGATCTCAAGCCCAGCGCCGGTGCAGGCGAGCAGCTCGGCATTGCGGGCACGCGCGATCAGGCTGGGTTTGGCTTGCACATGGTGGGGGTCCTGCAATGCGGTCGTGGCGAGGGTGACATCGACCTTGTCGCCCCCGAGCTCCTGTACCAGGGCGCCCCATTCGGGTTCGCAGGCGAGGACCTTGAGCGCGGCAGAGGCCGGGGTGACGGCTGCGATCAGCAGCGTGGCGGCAAAGAGTTTCTTCATGTCCGGTGCTCCGTGGTGGCTCAGTAGGTGTGCGCGCCGTGCGCGCCGAGGCTCATCTGGTACTGGATGAAGGCCTGGCTGTCGGCGAGGCCCTCGCGCGACAGATCGCGGGTGAATTGCACGCGGATGCGCGAGAACTCGCTCGGGTTGTAGTCCAGCATCAGGCTCGCGCGTGCCGGGTCGTAGCTGCTGGCGGCGAGGTTCGTGGCGTTGAGGCCGTAGTCCGCCGTGCCGTGCTGCAGTTGCTCGCCGCGCAGGCCAACGCGCCACTGCGGCATGAACTGGTAGATGCCCTGCAGGTACCAGCCGGACTGCGTGCTGCGATACGCATCGCTGCTGTTGGCGCCCACGGTGTCGTAATCGAGATCGCCCTTCTGGCTGCGGCGCAGGTATTCGCCCTGCAGCTTGAAGTTCTGCACCGTGGCATTGCCCATCGGCGCCCACTTCCACACGAAGTCCGCGATCCAAAGCCGCGTGTCGCCAGTGAAACCGTTGCTGACGCTGTTGCCGGCGAGGTCAGCGACTTCCCATGTCTGCTCCTTCGCCTTGGTCTGCAGGTAGGAAAGGCCCGCGCGCCAGCTGTGGCTCTCGCCGATGTCGCCGCCGATATGGCCATACACCGCGCCACCACCGGCGCCGTTGCCGCCCGCATCGCTACCGGGGAAGGCACGGCCACGGCCGAGTTCGGCACCGAATTCGAGGTAGGTGTCGGTCGGCGCCAGCCAGCGCAGCTGTACGCCATCGTCGCCGTACTGGCCGCCAACGAAGGCTTGGTAAGCAAGCGGTGCATCGACGAAATCCCAGGTATGGGCGTGGGTTTCGTTGAGGTAACCGATGCCGGAAAGATAGCGGCCGGCCTTCAGGCCCAGACCGTGATCGAGGCCGATCGTCTGCACATAGGCTTCCTCCACCGACAGCGAGTCGTCGCCATGCAGCGCGATGTTGGCAACGCCGCGGAAGCGGTGGTCGATGTTGGCCGACAAGCCCAGCTCCGATTCGCCAAGGTTGAAGCCGCGATCGCCGGGGCCAATCTCGGCATCCGACGGCACCGGGAAGCCGGTGATCGCGTAGTTGGCCGGATCGCGCTTGGTATAGGTGTACTGGCCGGCCAGGATCAGCGATATGGCCGGGTTGAAGGCGCTGTCGCTCGACTGCGGTGCGGCGGCCACCGGCGCTGCCTGCGGTGCAGCCACAGCGGGTTCGGTCACGGTGGCCGGCGCCACGCTCGGGGCCACGGCCACCGCAGGTGCGGCGCTACGTGCCTCGGCGGTTTCAAGCCGCTTTTCAAGCGCCTGGATGCGCGATTCGTAGTTCGCGCGCATCGCTTCGATTTCCTTGCGCAGCTTCGCCACGTCGGCGCTTCCGGCCGCGTGAACAGGGGTGGTCAGCGCGAGCAGCAGGCTCGCGGACAAGAGTTTCCGTTGAAACATCGATGCCTCACGTCAAACGCAATGAACAGGAACGGCCGATCCCATGCGGGATGCCGTCAGTGCGGTTCAGGCGAGGGCGTAAGGGGGTGCGCGGGACGCGTAAGGCAGCCGCGCGACGACGCGCGGCGTGGGGGAACAGCAGGGCTGTTCGAAAACGGCTTCCGGTGCCTGCAGCGCGGCGATGCCTGCCACGCCGGCTATGCCGCCGGTGACGCCGCTGAAGGCAAGGCAGGCCTCGCACTGCGTTGCATTCGGCGCCAGAGGCGCCTGCACCGTGCGGCTCGCCTCCGCAGCCCGCGCCGCATGACCGTAGCCGTGCGCAAACGCGCCCAACTGCATCAATGGCAGCAGCAAGCCCCACAGAAAGAACAGGGCCGGCAGCAGTCGCCGGCGCTTCGGCACGGTCACGGCAGGCGAAGAACCCGAATCAGGTTGAAGAAGCGATTACAGCGCCACCAGGTTGCAGCGGCGTGACGCCGCGCTCAGCTGGGGCATCTGCTGGGGCAGGTCTGCGTGCGCATGCGGCGCAGATTGACCACATGCGCGCCAACCAGCAACAGGCCGCCCGCCACGGTGAAAGGCACGTCCAGGGTTTCGATGTGCAACATCGCCTCGGCACCCACGGCGATGCTGCACAGCGCGATGCCGGCGAGCGCCGCCACGCCGACGAAGCGCGAGCGATGGCGCCGATAGCCTGGCAGTAAGGCGAGCAGCGATAGCCCAACGATAGGCACCAGCAGCAGCGCGTGCACACCCGTGTGCGGCACCAGTGCCAGCACCGGCAGCAACGGAATCAGCAAGGGCAGCGCAAGGCAATGCACCAGACAGGCGGCGGAGGCAAAGATGCCCAGCTTGTCCCAGGTGCTGCGCGGCAGATGGGTATGGCCGTGGTGGCCGTGCAAATCGTGAGCACTCATCGGCGGGCCTCCACCGGCACATTGCAGGCCGCGCAGTGGCCGTGCACCTCGAATTCGACCTGCGTGCTGGCAAAGCCGGCCGGCAGGCGCGGCGCGGCGCGTGGCGTGTCTTCCAGGCAGAACACCTTGCCGCAGTCGTCGCACACGAAATGCGCATGTGCCTGATGCGGCTCGCCACCCGTGCTGGCCGCCGAGAAACGGAACACGCGCTGTTCGTCGGCGACCTTGTGCGCCAACCCTTGTTCGACCAGCCAGTCGAGCACACGGTAAAGCGTTACGCGGTCAACCGGTGTGCCGTCATCGAGCGCTTTTTCAATGTCGTGATGCGAGAGCCCGCGCTCGGCGCTGCGCAGCAGCGCGAGCACACGCAAACGCGCCGGCGTGACGCGGGCGCCGCGTTCGCGCAGCAGGCGGGAGATGTCTTGCGTGTCCTTCATGAACGCAATTGTATTTGCAATTGGGTTGCAATAGCAACCCGCTGCATCAGCGCTACCACGTCCGGCACCGCCTGCCCGCCCACCCAGACTACGCCGGCATCCGCGCACGCGCGCTCAGCGCAATCCCTGCGCCGAAGCGCAACGCGCACCGGGCGGTCGTTTCACGTCGTCGCGGGCGTTCAGCGTTCAGTAATCGTCGTCCGAGATGCGCGGAACATGGTCTTCGGCCGGCAAACCGGTGTCCGGGTCCACCCAGTCCGAGAGCCCCAGCAAATCCTCAGCCTCGCGCAGCAACGTGCCTTCGTCCTCGTCGCTGGCGCCGTAGTCCGAATTCGCGAGCGCCTCCTCGTAGGTGGCGAAGGGGCCGAACTGCTCCAGCGAGCCGGGGTCCAGCCAGTAGAACCCGTCCGCGCGTTCAATGATGCGGATCTCTTCCGATTCGGGCCCTTTGTCCGGCCCGATGTCAGGGTCAATGATGGGCGTGCTCATGACGGACTCCTTCCGCGTGTGCTGCGTTGCTCACGACCGGCTCGCCACAGGTGCCACGCACGCCGCGCGGACGGCGACAGCCCCTGTTGCTGCACCACCCCACTATATGCCTGTCACCGGCGCGGTGCACTGGCCAATACGGCATCAACACCGGCGCCATGATCGACCAGTGTGCGCAAACCGGCCCCCCGTGTGGTCCTGCCGCAAACAGAACCTCGGCTGACGGCAACTCGCGCAGCGACTTGGCTGTGTGCCGAGCGTCGATCTACCCTACTTGCGGTTGCCGGCAGGCATTGGTGTTGGTCGGCTTGCAGTAGGGCGACGGTTGATATCCCACCAGGGCGACTGCACCTATTTGTCATAGAAGCGAAATAAGGCGAAATACCCAGCACCCGCATGCGTTCATCGTCATCCCAGCCGGCGCATTTTCGGCGTAAGCGCACACTGCGCTTGGGGTGGGTCGTATCGAGTTTGAGCAGGTTGAGAATCAGGCGGCGGATG
>JAJZLD010000061.1 GCA_021803785.1 Pseudomonadota bacterium
CGCAAGGCACATGAGCATCCCACTGGGCGCGAGGGAAACGTGAGGCCAGCGCCGAGACCTGGAAGTAATCTTCCACATCGATCGTCAGCGCATTCGACACCGCCGACTTCATCTTGGCGCCATCAGTTGGCACGGGCGATCAACCAGGCATGCAAGTGCGCAGCAATACGCTCCGCGGCGCGCCCGTCCCACAACGCCGGAGAGCGCCCGGCCTTGCCACCGCCGATCAGAATCTGATCCAGCGCCCGGATGATTGCGTCGTGGTCGCGACCAACAAGCGTATTGGTGCCCTCATCAACGGTAATCGGGCGTTCGGTGTTTTCACGCAGGGTCAGGCATGGGACGCCAAGCGCGGTCGTCTCCTCCTGGATGCCGCCGGAATCCGTCATCACCACTCGCGCTGCTGACATCAGTCCCAGCATCTCAAGGTATCCCTGCGGCGGCAACTGCACGATTCGCTCGCCTGCAAGGCGGGCAAACAGGCCGAAACGCTCCAGGTTGCTGCGCGTGCGGGGATGCACAGCAAACGCAATTGGCAAACGCTTGCTCGCTTCGCACAGCGTATTGACCAAACCGCTCAGCGTTTCCTGATCATCAACGTTGGACGGTCGATGGAGTGTTACAAGCGCAAATCCGTTGGGCGAGTGCAGCGCATCCGACGCATGCCCGGCCGCGCTGAGCGTCTGTGCGACGGGAACCGCCTGCGCAAGGTTGGCGCGCAACGAATCGATCATCACGTTGCCGACGAACTGTATGCGCGGCGCCGCAATGCCCTCGCGCGCCAAGTTGACCGAGGCGCCCGCCTCTGTCGTGTAGAGAAGATCCGCAATTTGGTCTGTCAGAACTCGATTGATCTCTTCAGGCATGCCACGGTCAAAACTGCGCAAACCAGCCTCGACATGCACGACTGGGATGTTCTTCTTTGTCGCCACCAGCGCACAGGCAATCGTTGAATTTACGTCGCCGACAACCAGTACCGCGGACGCGCCGTGCTCATCGAGGATCGGTTCGAATCGCTTCATGATTTCGGCGGTCTGCACCGCGTGCGAAGCCGACCCCACCTCCAGGTTCACGTCCGGGTCGGGCAGCTTCAGATCGCCAAAGAGTTTGGCGTTCATGGCGTGGTCGTAATGCTGCCCCGTATGAACCAACAGATACGGCAGAGGGGGCTGGTGCGCCGCAAACGCTTTGACGATCGGCGCCATCTTCATGTAGTTAGGGCGCGCGCCCACTACGCAAATAACCGGTTTCATCCGGGCTGCTTCAACCGGCATGCTGGCGTTCCTTGTCTTGATCCGCACCGTCCGTGGTGTTGGCACCCAACCCCAACAGTGCACAAATGACCTTTTCGAGCTGCTCTACACGCGCTTCAAGGCGCGAAGCCTGATAGCCGGCAGCCACCTCTGCCAGCCGCCGTGCAGCGGCCGGATCCGCCATCAACCCCGCCAGCGCAGACGAGTCGAGGCCTGGCATGGCATTGATCGGCGTGACCGAGCGCTCAGACCCTGACTCCTCACGCATCTCGGTCACAACGTCGTCCACATCGCTTGCCGTAAGCCCATGCTTCTCCGAAAGAAAGCCTGCCAGCAGCACGCGATCGCAGAGCGTATTGATCCGTCGAGGAATACCACCGGAGGCTGCATGAATCACGTCGAATGCGCTGGCCTCGATGCGGGGATCCCCCTTCCAGCCAACACAGCCGAGCCGGTGTTCGACGTACGCCCGTGTTTCCGCCAGATCCAGCGGGCCAAGGTGATACGAAGCGATCACGCGTTGCCGCAGTTGCTGCATGCGCTCGCTCTGCATCGTCTGGCGAAACTCCGGTTGCCCAACCAGAAAACTCTGCAGCAGCGCGTGATCCTCCAACTGGAAATTGGAGAGCATCCGGAGTTCTTCGACCGCTCGCGGCGTCAGGTTCTGCGCCTCGTCGACGATCAACAGTGCACGTTTGCCCGCAGCGGTGAGCTTGACGAGAAAAGTCTCGAGTTGCAGCAGCAGGTCTGCCTTCTCGACGTTCTTCGCGGAAAGCCCGAACGCCGCCGCAACGAGCCGAAGGATGTCGTCCGCATCGATCTGCGTACTCACCAGATGGGCAGCAACAACCTTGCTGGAATCAAGCCGCTGCAACAAACTGCGGACAAGCGTCGTCTTGCCGGCACCGACATCCCCGGTAATGACAATGAACCCCTCGCTCTGATGCAGCCCGTATTCGAGATAGGCCATCGCACGGCGATGCCCACGGCTACCGTAGTAGAACGACGGATCCGGGTTAAGCTGGAACGGCTTTGAAGTAAAGCCGTAAAAGGACTCGTACATAAAACCTCAGAAACGTATGCCGAGCGTCGCGGCGACCGAGTTCTCGTCGTAACTGGAGGCTCCCCGGCTCGCTTGGTATCGATAGCTCACCGATCCGATGATGTTCTGGCCGAACGAGGTGCTGCCCGACAGTGACGCATCGCGGCGCCGTGTTGCCGTCGTCAAACTCAAGGTCTTGCCGTTTGAACGGCTCGCCCCAAGCAAGGCGGTGAGATTGCTGATTGGCGTTAATCGATGGTTGAACGCCAGCGTGCCGCCCAGGTCTTCAACAACATCGAAGTTCGCCAACTGATCCCCCGGCAAGAGCAGCGCGGGATCCACGAGGCGACGCCGGTCTGAGTAGGTCAGTGACAAGGCAAGGCCATTGCGAGCGCCGGTCAAACCGCCACTGACCTGGGCACGTTTCTCCAGGTAGTAACTCCGCGTCACGAACGTCGCGCCAGCCAGAATCTCTTCCAAATAAGGCAAGCCTCGATCGTGCCAGGTTTTCGCCGCCGATTTGCCGCCATCGGGCGACTTCGAGCCAGCTTCCGCGTACGCCATCATCAGCCCCAAGAGTTGGAGACTGCTCAGCGTTGAGGATGTCGTCGTCACATCCCGTACAAAAGTTGTCGAAAACGAGCTCAGAGCACCTCGCCAGACGAACTCATAGTTGTAGCTATTGCCGAAGAAGCGCCTTTCGGTCATCCCGGCAAGCCGCGTGCGGGGCGATGGCGTCCACTCAAATCCGCCGCCATAGATCTGCCGCGCCTCGCCACCAAACGCAGCGAAATTGTTGCGCTCATATCCCACATCGGCGCGCAGCTTGAACATCGGATCGATCGCGTAGATACCGTAGAGGCGCGCATCTGACGTCTTCGAGTCATTTGCCGTGTCGTATTTGATGACCGAATGGTTTCCGGTTAGGAACCAACCCAGTGGGTCCGGACTCGCGCCGTTACCAACAACAAGACTGACATCTTGCCTAAGACTATTGTTGAGAACTTTGTTCGAAGAGTCGCTCAACGTGGCGCGGTATCGAACCTCCCCAGTCTCACGCGCACCCCACTGCCAACGAAAGTACGGGCTCAGCGAAAAAGTCGTGAGCTGCGTTGCATTATTCGGGTTGTAGGCGACGCCTCCCGCCGGCGCCCCAATCGTTGTAATTTGCTCCTGACTCGCAGTTGCGCTCGCGTCGAGCAACAGCTTCCGCTCATACAAATCGACCGTACCGGTGCCGTACATATTTAGGTTCGTACGGTTGAGCGAGTCTTCGCTCGCGTAGACGTTCGCATTCACGCTTGCGCGGAACGAACCATAAGAGCGGCTGGTGCGGCCACTGGTAGCAAAACCTGGTTCAACGCGCAAAGACCAATCCGCAACGTGCTTGCCTTCGTTGGATAAGCGAACGTTGTCAGACCAAGTCAGCCCGACACGCAATGTCGGCTCGATCCGCCAGTTGTTCGACGGCCCTTCCCCTGAAAAGCCGCCGCCCTGCGGAGTCGCACCATTGAACAGCCCTGTAGACGCATAGTCGGCCATCGCCATGGCGGGAACGACGCCCACACAGGCTGCCAGCACACACAACGAAACCGGCTTACGAGCTAGCCCTATTTTTTCCGTAGCCATAGCCGTATCCATAGCCGTAGACACCATAGTGACCCGACGACGATTGCTGACGAACCTTGTTCAGCAGCATCAACTTGACCGGACACGCCTCCAGCGTCGCCAGCGACTGCTTGACCATAGCATGCGTGCTGCGCTCAGACTCCACCACAACGATAACTTGCCCCATATGCGTGGCCAATGCGCGTGCTTCAGTTGTTACCAAGACCGGCGGTGAGTCGAAAATGACGATGCGGTCCTCATAGCGCGTCGCAAGCTCTTCGAGCAGCGCATTCATGGCGTCGCTAGCGAGCATTTCGGTTGCACGCGGCTGCGGCCGGCCTGCAGGCAGAATCGTGAGCTTCGCGATGTTCGTATGCAGCATCACGTCGCCGATCGAAGACTCATGCCCTTGGAGCACATCCATCATGCCCGGCGAAGCTGGCAGGCCCAGCGCAGCCAGAACTGACGGTTTTGAAACGTCGGCGTCAACCAGCAGCACGGTGTGGTCAAGTTCCATGGCCATCGATATCGCGAGGTTGATGGCCGAGAAACTCTTACCTTCGCCCGGCACCGAACTCGTCACCATGATTAGATTGCCCTTCTCGATCGGAGCCGCCCCCTTGCCCTGCGCGTTGCGCAGCACAGGGCGCTTGATGATCCGGAATTGCTCAGCAATAGGGCTATTTGGTTTGGACGGAGACACAAAACCAAGCGCGCCTAGTCGATCCAGGTCGATGTGCACCGTGCGGCGTTCGCGAGCCGGTTCGACGTCAGGCACTGGCGCCGGCGTCGGCAATCGCGGGTTCGCTGCCGGCGCACCCGCACCAGGCTGCGCGATCGGGGCATCTGGTCGCGCGACGGCGTCGTCCCCTACATCCAGACCGGCCCGCTTGAGTTGATCGAGACGCTCGACTGCTTTTTCAATAATGCTCATAGCAGCCCCTTTAAAGACCAAATGCTCGAAGCGCCAGAACCGCCGTCATCAGCGCAAAAACACCGACGAGCAACAACAGGCCGCCAGCAAAATAAATGGATTGCATGCGTTCGCGCTTCGCCCGTACCGGGGAATCGATCATCGTAACGACGCCCAGTACCGGGAGCCCCGTGACGTCGCGCAAGGTGCGGCCGTCAAAGAAAACTGGACGAACCTGGAACACAAGAAACGCAACGAGCAGCCCGATCGCGAGGGATACCAGACCCGAAGCTGGCATCAACAGGGCGCGATTCGGCGCCGCGGGCTTGCTGGGGACAGACGGAGGGTCGATCAAGCGGAATTCGGCCACACCGGACGATGCATCCATCTCCACCGACATATTGGCTGCCTCACGACGAGAGACCAAACTCTCGTAGTTCTTCTTATTGATCTCATAGTCACGGTTAAGTTGCGCGAACTCAGCCTCCATCTCCGGCAACATGCGCTGCGAGCCGCGCATGGCACCGAGACGCGCTTCGTACTCAGCGACGCGTGTCTGCAGCGACGCCACGTTTGCCTCGGCCTCGCTCAACGATAGCTTGAGCTGCTGATAGACAGGGTTAGCGCCAAGCGAACCGGACATGCCGCCGCTCTTGCGGCGCGACTCCACCTCTTGCTTCTTCTGCAACTCAAGCTGCTCGATGACCCGACGCGTCCCGACAACGTCCGGATGCTGGTCGGTATAGCGCTGGAGCAGTGCATCCAGCTGTTTCTTCATGGCGTCGATACGACCGTCGATCTCCGGGATGGAGATGCTTCCCGCCGATGCCTGCCCGCTGTCAGGCAGGAAAACAGGATCTTCCCCTGCGAGCTGACGCTTGAGCGCGTCGCGCGAGTTCTGAACCTCGCGAAGCTCGAGCTTGGCCTGATTGAGTTTGGCCGTTAGGTCGCCGATCTGCGAAACGGCGTCTTTGCCTGAGTCTCCAAACAACGCAAGGTTCTTGAGCTTGAATTCCTTCAGGCGATTCTCGGCATCAGCCAGTTTGGTTTCGTAACTCTTGATCTGTTCTTCGATGAAGCGGCGTGCCTCGTCGGAATCTTTGCGCTTATCGCCAAGACCGGATTCGACGAAGATCGAAACCAACGCTTGCACAACGCGCTTCGCGCGTTCCGGATTTGTGTCCTTAAAGGTGAGCACAAAAAGATCGTCGCGACCGGCCCCGGTGACCTGAAGACGTTTGATTAGGTCATCGATCAACACCTCACGTTGCTCACGGGTCTTGACGTCCAGATCAAGATCCGCCATCCGTATCAGTTTTTCGACGTTGGGTCGGCTAATCAGTGTCCGACTCAGAATGGCGACCTGCTGCTCAACGTTGGTTGGCACCGCCAAACCTTGCATGAGCGGCTTTAAAACCGATTGGGTATCGACAAACACACGAGCGCGAGCCTCGTACTTGTCGGGGATTAGCATCACCACCGCGGCCAGTACGACACCGCCGATCCAGGCCGCGAGCAAGCCCCACCAACGATACCGCCACATTCCGCGGGCGTAAGCTATTGCACTTGCGAGAAGTTCTTCCAATTTTTACGACTCGTCGAATGTGGGCAAAACGCGCTTAAAACCAGCCTTGGGGAATAATCAGAACATCACCCGGGCGCATTTCCACGTTCGCGGAAACGTCGCCACGCTTGAGCAGATCCTTCAAGCGAACGCTGTACTGTTTGCCACCCTCGGCGGTGCGCAAAATGCTTGCCCTGTTGCCGTCCGCGAAGTCAGTGATACCGCCCACCGCGATCATGACGTCAAGAAGGCTCATCTTCTGTTTGTACGGGAGGATCTGCGGTTTGGCCGCCTCGCCGACAACCCTGATTTGCTCGCTGTAGGGCCCGACAAAACCCGTCACTACAACGGTGACAATCGGATCCCGAATGTACTTGGCGAGTTGCTTCTCGATGTCACGAGCAAGCGTTGAGGGGTCTTTGCCCATTGCAGGTAGATCCTCAACCAGCGGGGTCGTGATCTTGCCATCAGGCCGAACAGGAACCCCCATCGACAACTCCGGGTTGCGCCACACGACAACGCTCAGCATGTCGCCAGCACCGATCAGATAGTTGTAGTCCGAGGCCACAGCGCCGCTTGGCGCTGGCGGGTACTGAGTAGCACACCCGCTAACGAACAACGCAAGAGCGGACACAACACATGCAAACCAAGACGCTTTGACAAGAGTACCGCGAGCCATGACGACCCCCCAATGAACGAGCACGAACACGCAAACGCCTGACCGATGGTACGCGAGCCCAGCCAGTGGATGCGCCAAAAATGACACGGTTCGGTTTGTCGAGCTTAAAAAAAAGAAACGGCCCTTTCGGGCCGCTCCGTTTTGCTTGATGCGAAGCTACTTGTTACTTCATCTTCCGACGCGCACCGGCAGCCAGCCCGAGCATGCTCAGACCCAACAGCGACAGGGTGCCCGGCTCCGGAACTTCGAAATCGATCGACGAGTCGAGTTGCGTCTGGCGAACGTAACGCGTGACACCGTCAGCACCCACGAACGCACGAAGTTGCGACGGCGTCGGGATCGGCGGATCGACGTTGGTATCGAGCGACCACGACAGAATTCCGCTATCGCCTTCGACTTCGGCAAAGGTCTTGCCCGACAGGATGTCGTTCCAGAACCCTGCCACGAACGGATCAGCCGTCTCATTCGCGTCGGTGATGTCGCCATCACCGTTGAAGTCGAATGTAAAGGTGCCCATCACGTCCAAGTTAGCCGCAGCGATATTCGAACCATTCACCTTCAGGTGCAGAAGCTGCTTGCCGTTGTTGGCATCGCCACTGACGTAGAACAGGTCGAAATAACCACCGTCGAAATACGGCGTACCGCCAGCGCTAATGCCACCGGTGAAGTAGTAGTTGAAGCTCATACCCCAACCACCCGGGGTGTTGAAGCCCTCGGTGTCATCCGTCAGCGGATCAAGCGGGTTGAGCGCATCAATATTGCGCTGACCGGACGAAGCGGTATCCTTGATATTTACGCCTGGAGTGCCGTTGATAGACGCCCCCGTGGTGTTGCCGATCACGCCGAAGCTATTCAGAATCGACTTGATGTTCGTGTCGTAAATCTTGGCGCCGGGGCCGATCGCGCCGCCAGGAACCACAGGCTCGTAGATCGAGGTAGCAAGGCTACCCGTCAGACCGAGTTGGGTGATTTGGCCGGTCTTGCCGTCACCGAAGATGCTTGCTCCACGGTTGATGTACACCGGGCCCGCGACCGCTTGCGCAGCCGCACCGACGAGCACCAACGACGCAGCAATCTTTGAGAGCTTAGTCAGTTTCACGGTTGCTTCCTTTCAGTTATCTCTTTCGATCGGGGCCAGTTCGCCCGTCGCATAGCTATAAGCAACCGGTGTGCCACGTTTTAGCCGATCTTACGATTCTTTTATTTATCAAACACTTAGAGAGTTCAAAAAGCGCACTCGACAGATCACGCTTAAGTTCAAATCCGGTGGCTGTAAGGCCTGCCGACACGCACCGGATCGCAGCCTAAGCGGACTTGGCCAACATGCGCGCGCCAATGCTGATTGCCATGCGCTGCAAGGGATTCCGATGCCCACCGGGTCGCCAGGTGCGCACCAAACGGTTGGTGTAGGCGTCGAAGTGATAACCCCACGGCGCGCCGCGGACGTCGCCGCGATTGAGGATCAGTTTGAGCGTCTCGGTTGCAGCGGCGCCAGCGCACAGCATGCAACCCATGACGGTGGACGGCCCTTTGCGATCCTTGAGACTGATGCGGTTCGGTTCCACTAAGTATTCGTTGTGCAAGCGACGAGGGGCGAGCCCGACGAGGAAGCGAAGCGCTTTCTCAGTGTCAGATCGCCCCTCGAAGCCAAAATAGTCCTCAAAACTCATGCCGCCCGGCAAGAAGACCAGCACTGAGGTTCCCATCCCGAGCGGAGCAGCAGTCACTGCCGGTATGCCGAGCCGGTGGCAGGTCGCAAACGCAAGCTGGCGAGCCTTGAAGGCAAAGAAGTCGAGGCCATCAACATAGACCGATGCACCGTCCAGAAAAGTCTCGATGTTCGACTCATCGACGCCCTTCGGAAATACTCGGATGTCGGCCTCAGGGTTGATGTCCTTGGTCATGGCGGTAATGACTTCGGCTTTTTGCTTGCCGACGGTGCTGACCATGGCACCGGCTTGACGGTTGAAGTTCGGGTAGTCGAAGGCGTCGAAATCTGCGATCGAGAACTTGCCGACCCCAAGACGCGCGAGTGTCGTGACGTGAAAGCCTCCGACCCCCCCGAGACCCGCGACGGCAACGCGCGCGTTGCGCAACCGAGCCTGCTCGGCTTCGGTCGTCCAGCCGAGGTTGCGCGAGAACGCATTGTCGTAATCAAAACCTGACGCCATACTTTGACTCATTTCTGACGCTCCTCAAGTAATTAGCCGCACAGACCGGCAAGCACGTCAGCGCTCACGTCATCATAGCCTCACGTTAGCGGCGCATTAAGGCAATACGCCCGGCGATTGGCACAACAGAGCTTTCGCAGGCACGGAGACAAAAATGTCAGCCGAACTGGTTCCAGGCAACCTGGGTGATAGCTTTAACAAGTATTTCGAGATCGTTCCGGCGCTTGATGACGCTGTTCGGCATGAGGCGTTCTACGTTCGCCACGAGGTGTATTGCAAGGATCTGCACTTCGAGGAGGAGCGTGCGAACCACGAGGAGAGCGATGACTACGACGCCCAGTCGCTGCATTGTGTGCTGCGTACGCGGGGCGAGCATGCGCGACCGATCGGCTGCACTCGGCTGATCCTGGCCAATCCGGACGATCCAGCAGCGCCGCTTCCGTTCGAGAAATACTGTGCGGCAACACTTGATCGTTCGGTGATCGATCCGGCAGCACTTCCCCGCTCGGCGATTGCCGAGGTGTCCAGATTGGCCGTGGTCTCAGACTTCCGGCGCCGGAAAGATGAGCAGGACAAGCCGGTGTCGGTCAGTGATGACGACTTCCACTCCAGCGGCGCAACGCCTCGCTTCCCATTTATCCCGGTGAGTCTGTACCTCGCGTGCGTCGTCATTTCGCTGCGGGAAGGCATCGACCACTTGTTCGTGCTGACCGAGCCTCGGCTGGCGATGCACTTCGCGCGGATTGGTTTCGATATTCGCCAGATCGGCGGACCGATCGAGCACCGCGGTACACGCGTGCCGTCATACCTGCGACCGGCCATGATCAAACGCGATTTGAAGCCGATGATGCGGCCGCTGTATGACGTTGTAGACGCGTCGATAGCGCGGGCTTATGCCGCAGCGGGACGTTAGGCGGTCACGTGTCGTCGCGCTTGGAGGTGGCCAAAGCTGCACGCGCCAGCATGTGCGCGCTGACCGGCGCAGTGATGAAGACAAAGCCAAGCGGGATCAGGTAGCGCAGGCTGAGCGGGCCTTCAAGGAAGTAGAAGTGGATCGCCAGCGCAGCCAGCGCGCAGCCGGCACCAAGCGTGGCCGCCTTTGTCGGCGCATGCAGCCGCAGCATGAATTCGGGTAGCCGCACGAGGCCCCAAGCCCCCACCAAGGCAGCCAAGCCGCCCACCACCAACAGCACGGCGACGATAGCATCAGCCCAGATCGGCATCGCGCCCTCCCCGCGAACGAATCAGATAACGGGCCGCCGTCACGGTTCCGACAAAGCCAAGCATTGCGATGGCGAGCATGCCCTCGAAATTGAACGGATTGCCCGAGATCATGCCGAGCACTGCAATCAGCGACAGTGCCACAACGTAAAGCGTATCAAGCGCCAACACGCGGTCGTGTGCCGCAGGCCCGCGCAAAAGGCGAACACCGCAGAGCAGCAGGGCAAGCAGATAGGCAAGCGCGGCGAACGGCAGAACCTGTGCGGTCATGCGTAGATCTCCAGCAGCAAGGATTCATAGCGCGTCTTGATCGTCTGAGCCACGGCATCTGCGTCGTCAGTATCCAGCACATGCACCTGGAGCCGCGCCGTCTTGGCATCGTAGTCGACCGACAAAGTTCCCGGCGTTAGCGACACGATCGCGGCCAATGCCTGCACCCGCGCGTCGTCCGGCAATGCGAGCGGTACGCTGATCCATGCGGACTTCAGGCGGTCTGGGCGCGTCAGGACCAGCCAAGCCACGGCGAGATTCGACGCCGGAATGTCCCACGCCACACGACCGATCAACCGAATGACGGGCATGATCCGAATGTGCGATTGAAGCGCACTCCGGGGGGCAAGCCAATACGCAATCAGGTAGGCCAAGGGAAAGCCGAGCAACATGTTGCCAACGGAGACGTTGACTTGCAGCAACAGCCAGCCGGCCCACAGGCCGATCACCCACGCGATCGACACGCGCCGGGCCGTCATGGCTTCACCCCGACAGGGCGGGCACCCAGCACAGCGCGAACATAGGCGTCCGGGCTTGCAAGCCCCGCTGCCGCGGCCAAGGCATATCGCTGCACCGGCGCAGCAAAAACGGTGAGCGCCACCACACCACCACACAGCCAAAGCAAGGCTAGACGTTCGACGCAGTGCGCTGGCCCGCCCACCGCACCCGCAGCCCGCAGGCCGGCGCGGGCAAAACCGATCACCAGCATGAGACTGGCCAGCAGCAACGCGACCGCCACCCACGCGAAACCGGAGGAAGCCAGCAACCCATGCAGCACCTGGATCTTTGCCAGGAACGACGCAGCCGGCGGTAGCCCACCAGCGCACACGGCAGCGGTGAGCAACCAAAGTTTTGCGTTGCCGAGACGGCCGCGGGCGTGCAGATCCGCCACCAGGTACAACGCACTGGCACTGGCCGCGCTCGCGGGCAAGTACATCAGCCCTGCCGCAAGCGTTTGCAAGGATCCGACGTTGAAGACAATCAGCAAGAACCCACTCGACCCAAGTACGCCCCATGTAGCGACTTGATTGAGAGAGAGGCTCGCAAGCGCCCCAAAACCAGCCAGCAGCATCGTGCCAACACCGGCGAGCAGCACGCAGTTCGAGAAGCTACCGTCGTCGAGCGCGGGCCCCCAGAGCGACGTGATGCGAAGTAGCGAATAGGCGCCGAGCTTGGTCAACAAGGTGAATGCAGCCGCCGACACTGGCGAGATCCGGCCATAGGTTTGTGGAAGCCAGGCGCTGAGCGGCAGCGCCGCAGCCTTGAGCAAAAACACCACTGCCAGCAGCCCTGCACCCGCGCGCGCGAGCGGCTGGTCGGCCGGCGCAAGCGCCGGCAAACGCTGAGCCAAGTCGGCAAAGGACAAACTCCCCGCAACGCCGTAGAGCAAGCCAGCGGCGATCAGGAACAGCGAGGACCCGGCGAGATTGATCGCGACGTAACGCAAGGTCGCGCCAGCTTCGCGCGGCCCCGCACCCAGCAGGGCCAAGCCGTACGACCCAACAAGCATGACCTCGAAAAACACGAAGAGGTTGAAGACATCAGCAGTCAGGAAAGCTCCGTTGACGCCCATCCACAGCACATGGAACAAGGGGTGTGTAAA
>JAJZLD010000062.1:0-5023 GCA_021803785.1 Pseudomonadota bacterium
CCAAGCTCAAGCACCTGATGCGTGCGATCAACGGTTCAAACGTCTTCCAGGCTTCCGATCCCAGTTCGACAAGATCGAAAGCCTCCGGTGCCACAGAAAACTCGGTCTTGATACCGACCAGTCGTCGCGCGGGGCTGTCAATGAACTCGGGGGTTGTTGTAAGCCCCGAATGCATGTGCGCTAGATACTCGGTCGTGATGTGCGGGATGCCACGGGGTAACTGTGGTGGTTTGCCGGCGGATCGGAACTCTCGCGGGCTGACGCCGAACTGCGCCCGAAAGGCGCGTGTGAATGCTTCGTGCGTCTCGAAACCTGCTCCGAGCGCGATATCGATAATGTTCTGCTGCGTCTCAAGCAACTCGTAGGCTGCACGGGTTAGCCGCCGTCTACGGATGTAGTCCTTGACGGTCTCACCAACTGTCGCCCGGAATACACGCAGGAAGTGCCAGAACGACATCTCGGTCTGGGCGGCAAGCTCCTGGATGTCCAGCGGATCGTCGAGATGATCGTCGATGTAATCGATGGTGGCCTGGATGCGAACAATACTGGCGGGTAGACGTTCCATGGCGAGACTTTACCGTAGAGCGGGGCGGCGTCGAAATCAGGAGAAGCAAGGATGCCTTGAAGGCCGTTTGACTGTAGTCAAACTACGTTATGAGTCCATAAGAATTCTTGACATATGTAACCCGAACGAGCACATTTGCGCCTTGATCGCCCCCCCGGCTGCGCGCACACACAAGTAACAAAACTACAACACGGGGCGGTTTCGTAACCACACTTTCCTTGGAGGTGACATATGACAAGGCAAAGCGCTGGGGCGATCTGGAAGCGTGCGCGCTCACTGGTAGCTCTTTCATGCTTGGCTATTCTGGCCGCTTGCGGTGGTGGTGGTGACGCACCTCCTCCGCCTGCGCCCGAGACTGAACTCTCGTTCCTGGATTCTTCGGACTTCCAGAAGGTGCTCCATGCTGTCCCCGCAGATTCTGCGGCAAACGTAAAGACGGCTGCAGTCTCTACGACCACCCTGACTGTTCACTACAAACGCAAAGCTGGCGACTACACCGGCTGGCAGCTCCATACTTGGGGTGCTGCCGCTGATCCAGGCTGGAACAAGGGTTATGACCCGATCGGCACCGATTCCTTCGGGGCGATCTACAAGCCTACTCTGAGTGCAGACAGCGGCGCAGTCGGGTATCTGTTCCACAAGGGCGACACCAAGGACCACGGTGGCGCTGATCAGAGCTACACGCTTGCTCCGGGCGCCAACGAAATCTGGCGCATCGAGGGCGATACCGTTACGTACACGAAGAACCCTGATACGGCCGGCCCGGTTGACATCAAGACGGTTCGCGTGCATTATAAGCGATTCGACTCTAAGTTCGACGTCTGGGGCCTGCACCTGTGGGACTCCAACGGAATGGACGTGACCCGCATGCCGGCCGGTTACTCCGCGCCTGCCTGGGGCACCCCGGTTGCGTTCGACAAGATGCCTGGCTACCAGGCAGTGTCGTCAGCCGAAGTGGTTTTCGAAATTCCGGTCATCAACCCGACTACGGATGCAACCAAGAAGTCGCTTGAGTTCATCATCCATGGTACGTCGGCAAACCCGAATGGCGGAAACGACAACAAGGATGGTCGTTCGGACAACATCGTCGTTAACTACGCGAATCTGACTGTTAAGTCGCAAGTCGCCGATATCTGGCTGGTGCAGGAAGATGCGACGGTTTACACGGCACTGCCCGATACGCGCTCGGCCTCGACAAGGGATGCGAAAGCGTATTGGCTGACCAAGTCGCTGATCCAGTGGCCGCGTGTTGATGGCGCCGGCGTCTTCAAGCTCTACTACTCGAAGAATGCTCAGATCGTCGCGAAGAAAGATTCTGCTGTTGCAGGCGCTGACGGCTCTTTGACGCTGGATGTTGGCGGTACTGTGCCAGCCGACGTTGCGAACCGCTTCAAGTATGTCTCGGCAGGTGTCGTGCTGTCGGTGAAGGCAGCGGATATCGACAAGCTCGCCGCTCTGCACACCAACCAAGTTGTGCTGGTTCAGGAGAATGACACGGGCAAAGTGCAGAACGCCACCACCGCACAGATTGCTGGTGCGTTGGACGATCTGTATGCCAGTGCGAAGGACGTCAAGGATCTGGGTGTCACGTTTGTTGGTGGCAACACGGTTTTCAAGGTTTGGGCTCCGACTGCCCAGCAGGTCAAGCTCGGTCTTTACGATTCCGCCACGAGCAGTGGCAAGTCGCTTGACCTGATGAACTTCGATGCAGCAACTGGCGTGTGGTCGATCACCAAGACGGGTGATCTGACCGGCAAGTATTACGTGTACGTCGCTGACGTGTTCGTGCGCGGTGTTGGTATCGTGCGTAACCGCGTCACCGACCCGTATTCGATCAGCCTCAACGCAGATTCGAAGCGCAGCTACATCGCAGATCTGGCCTCCGCCGACCTGAAGCCTGCAGATTGGGATGCTTCGACCGGCCCGGCTCTTGCCGCGCAGGAAGATATGTCGATCTATGAGCTGTCGGTGCGTGACTTCTCGGCGAACGACAGTTCGGTTTCTGCTGCAAATCGTGGCAAGTACTTGGCCTTCACCGAAGAAACGTCGAATGGCATGAAGCACCTCAAGGCGCTTCAGGCTGCTGGCCTGACGGACGTGCATCTGCTGCCGGTGTTTGACTTCGCGACGGTGCCCGAAGTCGGTTGCGTCACGCCGGATACGGCGGGTTCCACCGCAGATTCCACCAAGGCGCGCGATGCCATCAATGCTGTGAAGGACAAGGATTGCTTCAACTGGGGCTACGATCCTTTCCATTACACGGCGCCTGAGGGGAGCTATGCGTCGGACGCGAATGACGGTGCGAAGCGTATCGTCGAGTTCCGCAAGATGGTTGCAGCGCTTCACAAGGCGGGTCTGCGTGTCGGTATGGATGTGGTGTACAACCACACCAGTGCTGCTGGTCAGAACGCTAACTCGGTTCTAGACCGTATCGTCCCTGGGTACTATCAGCGCCTGAATGCGACCGGCGGCGTCGAGAACTCGACCTGCTGTTCGAATACGGCTACTGAGAACCTGATGATGGGCAAGCTGATGATCGACTCGGTCACCACTTGGGCGACCCAGTACAAGATCGATTCGTTCCGCTTCGACCTTATGGGTCACCAGCCGCGCGCTACGATGGAACAGCTGAAGACCACGGTGAACACTGCCGCGGGTCGTGATGTGTTCCTGATCGGCGAAGGTTGGAACTTTGGTGAAGTCGCCAACGGTGCTCGTTTCGAGCAAGCGTCCCAGCTATCGCTCAATGGTTCTGGCATCGCCACCTTCAGCGACCGTGCCCGTGACCGTATCCGTGGTGGTGGCTGCTGTGATGATGGCGACTCCTTCCGCGCTCAAGGCTTCGTGACTGGTCTTTACTATGATCCGAACGATGTCGCGGGCACGCCCACGAAGGAAAGCCTGATGGATCATGCGGACATCATCCGCGTGGGCTTGGCTGGCTCCCTGCGGTCGTTCGCGTTCGAGGCGCGCGATGGCGTGGTCAAGACCGGCGAAACGTTCAAGTACGGTAATGATCCGGCTGGCTATGTCACGGATCCTCAGGAGGTTGTGAACTACTACGAGAACCACGATAACCGCACGTTCTGGGATGCAACGGTAGCTAAGCTGCCGAAGGCAACCAGCCTCGACGACCGGGTTCGCGTGCAGACGCTGGCTGCTGCCATCAACAGCTTCAGCCAGGGTATTGCATACTTCCATGCTGGTTCGGACATCCTCCGTTCCAAGTCGATGGATAACAACAGCTACAACTCTGGCGATTGGTTCAACCGCCTCGACTGGACCTACACCAACAACAACTTTGGTGTTGGCCTGCCGGTCAGTGGTGACCAGAACCTGGCGAAGACCTTCCTGGCCGCAGCAGTGGTTGGCAACTACACGCCAGGCGCCACGCAGATCACCGCGGCGCGCGACATGTTCCGCGATCTGCTGGCGATCCGTAAGAGCTCGCAGTTGTTCCGTCTGCGCACCGCCGATGATGTGAAGAAGTGCCTGAAGTTCTACAACACGGGTACTGCGCAGGAGCCGACGGTTATCGCCGGTCATCTGAACGGTACGGTGTGCTCGGAGAACGCCGGCTTCAAGCAAGTGATGTACTTCATCAACGTCGACAAGGTTGCTCATGACCTGACGATCGATGAGCAGAAGGGCATGTCCTACACGCTGCACCCGGTTCAGGCTTCTGGGTCGGATGCGCGCGCAAAGACCGCCACGTATGACAACGCGACGGGCAAGTTCTCGATCCCGGCACGCACTGCAGTTGTGTTCGTGACGAGCACGGATGCGCCTGCTGCTGGCGCCAAGCCTGATCTGCCGCCCGTTGCTGCGGGAGTCTTGCGGATCCATTTCCAGCGTGCTGCCACGACCTATTCCACGTGGGGTATTCACACTTGGAGCGGTTTGGGTATTACAACGGATTGGGGCTCCCCGCTGCCGTTCGACAAAGAGGACTCATGGGGCGGTGTGCTTGAGCACACGGTCGATACGAGTAAGGCTGGCATCGACTTCATTGTGCACAGCGGCGACACGAAGGCATGCGGTGAGAATGCGTATGCGGCCTTCGCAAGCGATATTGCGACGAAGGGCCAAGAGATTTGGGTGGTTGGTTGTAGCATCTACAACGCCAAGCCATGATCTGGCGATCGCAATGATTTGAGTGTTCCAGTCGGTGCACTCCAGAGTAAAAAACGCCCCGGCGGTTGTCGGGGCGTTTTTATTGCGCGCTGGGGTGATTGGGCGGCACGCTGCGGCAGCGGCCGCAAATGATTTTTGCGGTCATGGTCTGCAGGCTGATTGTATGCGTCCGGGCAACCCTTCTTGCGCCCAGCGTAGACGCGCGCGATCAGCCCGCAGGCTGCCAGCGATGCGGCAGCACGAGCACGACACGACTAACTGGGTTTCTTTTGTTGGCGGTGAAAGTGATCTGAGACCGTCGCCAGGAATTCCGGCTGCATCTTT
>JAJZLD010000062.1:5033-12312 GCA_021803785.1 Pseudomonadota bacterium
CACGTCGGCACGCCATCCAGGCGCATGAATGGCACGGTGATGCCAAGCGAACGGGAGCGCTCCATGAGCTGGCGGTATTGGGGCGGGGCACAACCTTCGGTCGTGCAGAAAAGATGCAGCCGGAATGGCTGTTTGTCGAGCTGGCCTGCGATCACCGCGTCGCTGAAAGTCTCATTCATCGGCACCACAAGGCTGAACGCCTTGGGGTGAGCGAGTGCGATGGCGAGGGGGCCATACTCACTGATCGACATGCCTCCGATCGCCCTTTGTGCAGAGTCGTTGGTGATCGGCTGCTGTTTGGCCAGCCAAGGCAGGGCAGTTTGAATGACCGCGTCGGCGTACTTTGGCATCGCATGGCCTGCGTGACCGCCTGGCAGGTAGATCGCGAAGGGGCGCAGCAGCCCCTGTGCGAGCAGGTTGTCCATGTACTGCTTGATGCGGCCGTTGGTTGCCCACTGATTTGCGCGCATCTGGTGCCCGTGCATCAACACGAGGAGCGGCAGCTTGTCCGTTTCGCGGGTGCCGGGCGGAAGGTAGAGCTGGCCAGGTAGGACGCCACCGAGTTTGGTGCATGGGATGTTGAGATCCAGCAGTTCTCCGCGCGGCACTTTCGGCTTGTCGAGCCAGTCGCCTTCACCGAGGAACAGGTATGAGTGGCACTCGCCCATGCCCATTCCGTCTTCGGCTACCAGGGGATTGAGGGGATCAGGGATCCGTCGGGTATCGACTTCAAATTTGTAATGCCACTGCCCTCGTCGCAATTGAAGTTTGAGGTGCCAGACGCCATCCTCACCGCGGGTCATCGGGAGTTTGCCGTCCTGCCAATGAGTCATGTCCCCAAACAGGAACACTTCTTTAGCAGATGGCGCGTAAAGCGAGAATTCGCAGGGCAGAAGCGAGCCTGCGAGATCCGATTGCGTGAGGATGAGCGAGTGAAGTCCGAACGGCATGCATACCTCCTGGGCCCACAATTCTATCAGCGGGTGTTTGCATCGCTGTGGCTGCAGCCATTGCAGGTATTGCTGCGTTGATTCGGCGCAACATGTTTGGCGCTGCGCCGAGGCTGCCGTAATTGTTCCATCGAACGTGCGGCGAGTGCGAGTAGGGCGTGGGTGTTGTGGCTGATGGCCTGAAACTAGGGGGGCGTACTAGTGGCCGACCCGTGTTTGATGCGCTCGCGCGAGCTCGTCCCGCAGCATCTGATAATGCGCAAAGCGGAGTGGCGAAATCTTTTTTTCTGACAGGGCGGATCGCAACGCGCAGCCAGGCTCAGCCTCGTGCCGACAATCCCTAAAGCGGCATTGTCCAAGGAAAGGCCTGAATTCGCGGAACGACCAAGCGAGCGAGGTCTGCGTAAGCTGTGCAAGACCGAACATTTGCAGCCCAGGGCTATCAATCAAAGTGCCGCCGCCGGGAAGGCGATAAAGCCGCGAGAAGGTCGTTGTATGACGGCCAGAATCGAGTGCGGTCGAAATCGTCGCGGTCGTGGCGTCGGCTTCTGGAATCAGAGCGTTGGTCAGAGTCGACTTGCCCATGCCGGATTGCCCGACCAGCAGGTTAGTCTCGCCGGCAAGGCGCGAGCGGAGAACCTCGACGGTATCTTTGGCGCAGGTTTCGATTACCTCATAGCCTAAGGCCGCGAAGGGAGTCAACAGCGCCCGCGCGGCATCAAGTCCGCCGGTCAGATCCGCCTTGTTGAGGATGATCAGCGTCTTGATCTCCTGATCCTCTGCCGCACAGAGGCAGCGGGTGATCAGTTCAGGGCTGAAACTCGGTTCGGTTGCCACTACGACCGCCACTTGGGTAACGTTGGCGGCGATCAGCTTCAGTTTGAACGCGTCTTCCCGATACAGCAGGCTGCTGCGATCATGCAGACGCTCGATGACGCCTTGATCTGGTGCGGTTGCGCTGACCTGAACACGATCACCGCAGGCGTAGCTGCTCTTCTTTGCTCGGGTAAAGCACAGGAGGCGGGCACCGTCCGCGAGCTCGACTTCGTATCGCCGCCCGAAGGCGGCCACGATAGTGCCGTCTACGCCGGACTTCATGCGCTTCGCAGGCGCGCTACGCGAATTGGCGCTGGCGGGTGAGAGTCATAAAACGCCGAGTAAAGCGGATCGGGCGTGAGCGTGCCGGCGTTGTCACGATAAAGCTTGACCAAGGCTGAGACGAGGTCCTCCGCCTGTGCGTGATGTGCGGCGTAGGCGTCCGCCTGAAACTCGTGTCGCCGCGACCACAAGCTGGTCAATGGCGTGAGCGGGAATGTGAAAACCGGTAGAGCGAAGAGCACCAAGGCCAGGGCGGCCGCCTCGCCGTGCGACTGCATGCCAAGCCCGGCGAAGAACCAGTCTTCGCCCATCAACCAGCCGAGCAGGGCGAGGATTGCGAGGCTCATCGCGGCCATCACCGCCACACGCTGCCACAGATGCCTTAGCTTGAAGTGGCCGAGTTCGTGAGCAAGAACCGCCTCCACTTCCTGAGGTGTGAGGCGTTCAACCAGCGTATCGAAGAAAACGATGCGCTTGGCGGCGCCTAGGCCCGTGAAGTAGGCGTTTCCGTGGGCGGAGCGCTTTGATCCGTCCATCACGAAGAGACCCGAGCTCTTGAAGCCGCAGCGCGCGAGAAGGGCTTCAATGCGTTCCTTGAGCGGTCCATCTTCCAGTGGCACGAATTTGTTGAAAAGCGGCGCAATCACGACCGGGTAGAGCACCATGACCAACAGGTTGAAGCTGAGCCAGAACGCCCACACCCATAGCCACCATTGGTTCCCGGTTGCCTGCATCATCCACAAGACCAGCGCGATGACCGGCAGCCCAATTGCGGCGCCGACGAGCACGCCCTTTGCGATATCGCCGATGAAGGTCGCCGGGCTGGTCTTGTTGAAGCCGAAGCGAGCCTCGGTGACGAAAGTCCGCCACACCGAGAATGGCAGGCCGACCGCGAACGAGACGATCGCAATGAGGGAAAGGAAGGCAACGCCGTGCCAAATGCCGCCTGCATCGAAGATGCGCGCGGCGCTGTCGAACAGCCACTGCAAACCGCCGCCCACGGTGAGCGCCAGCAGAAGACCGGTTTCAACGATGAGTTCGATTGCGCCGACTGCAAGGCGAGCCCGCGTGTAGTCGGCTGCCTTCTGGTGTGCATCCAGCGGGATGCTGTCCGTAAACGGGGATGGCACCGAAGCGCGATGCGCGGATACCGCCCGGGCCTGACGCCAGGACAGCCACAAACGCAGACCGAGTGTCAGCGCGACGACAAACAAAAAAACCAGTGAAAAAACAGAGGCGGTCATGGGCAGTCGGTGGCCGCGTTGCGAGAGCCAGCAGCGCGTATGAGATAATGCGGCTTTGAATCAGGAGCTTGTGATTATGGCACAGGATCCAAACCGCCTTGTCTGGGTGGACATGGAAATGACTGGGCTGGAGCCCGACCGCGATCGCATACTGGAGATTGCGGTCGTGGTCACTGACGCGGCGCTTGCCGTGGTCGCCGAAGGTCCGGTCTTGGTCGTGCATCAGCCCGATTCAGTGCTCGATGCCATGGACGACTGGAACAAGAACACCCACGGAAAGAGCGGCTTGATTGACCGTGTTCGCGCCTCGACCACCGATGAGGCGGAGGTTGAGCGGCTGATGATTGCGTTTCTCGACGAGCATGTGCCGCGTAGAACCAGCCCAATGTGCGGCAACTCCATCTGTCAGGATCGGCGCTTCATGGCGCGCTACATGCCCGCGCTGGAGGCGTGGTTCCATTACCGCAATCTCGATGTCAGTACGCTCAAGGAACTGGCTCGCCGCTGGAATCCGCCGGTATTTGCCGGCCTGAAGAAGCAGGGCGCGCACACCGCGCTAGCCGACATTCGCGAATCGATCGAAGAGTTGCGCTACTACCGCGATAACTTCATGCGCGTGGTTTGACGCACCGCCACAATCAAAGGCGCCGGTACAGTGTGAATTGCTCGCCGGTCCGGCGCCTGCCTCGGGAGAGATCCCAAATCGGCACCCACGCAGCGCCCGGTTGTAGCGCCATCGAGTGCCCGCTGCGATAAACGACCAAGAGTTCGCAGCGAGTCACGCCACGCTCGGCGGCTTCGAAGCGCAGGTTGGCGAAGTAAAGCAGCGCGGCACGCTGCGATTCGCCCATGCCACTCTCGGCGACACAGGCATGAGGCGCGTCGGATATCCGCGCTGCAAGCTCGTGCGCAACAAGTTCGTAGCTTTTGTCGTGATTGACGAAGGGCAGGAATAGCGCGATCGCCAACGTCCATAGGAAGCTGGTGCCGACAGCCCAGGACAGTGGGCCGCGCAGCATTGAGCGCGGCGGGCGAACGATCAAGGCCAGCCAGCCTAGCGATAGGACGATGCCCACTGCGACCGCAGGTGCTGACAGTGTCGGCACGTAATCGGGCACCAGCCGCGCCACGTTTCGCGCCAGCGGTGCTGGCCAGCCGAAGTGCATGGCATACCAGCAGAGCCACACGAAGACGCCAAAGGCCAGGAAGGTCATTCGGCCGAACCAGTCGAACGCACTGGCTGCGCCGCGGCGCAGGCTAAGTGCTCCGTCCGACGCGAGCAACACGAGCGGCGGGATCAACGGCAGCGCGTGGGCGGGGCGCAGCGGGCCTGTTGTTGTGACGAGCAGGATCGCAAGAAGCAAGGACGCCAGCGGTAGCAGGATCCTCGTTTCCTTCAGTCGCTTACGTTCGTGCCAGATGGTCCAAGCTGCAATTGGCCACAACGGCCACATGAACCAGCCGAGAAGCTCGAGCAACTGACGAATGTTCGTCAGGTGGGCAAAGTGGGGTGTAATCGACTCAAGCTCGTTCGACCACCAAAGGCGCAGATGTTCGGGTCGGAAGGTGGCCAGAAGGAGTGGCCACAGCAGCGCGATCACAGTGGCAATGCCGGCGCCCAGGGCAAGTGCGCGTTTTCGCTCGGGGGTGCGGCACTCGCTGCACAGCCCGGGGAGTAGCGCCCATAGCGGCATCAGAATCAACAGAGCAGGCAGGCCGGCCGCCAGCGTCGCCAGGCCGATTGCGCCGCCGGCAATGATCGCACCGTGTCGCGGTACGACAAGAAATTCCGCGAAGCCAAGGAAAGCTGCTGCGGTGCAGGCGAGTAGCGCAAGCTGTGGCTGAAATTCGTGGGCGTGTGTTAGCAGGCCAAGCGTACCAAGGCCCAGCAGTACCGCAGCCCGATCCGATGGTGCTCCGTAAAAGCGTCGCGCTGCGCGGGCGAGGCAATAGAGCGTAATGGCGACGCAGACTCCTGATGCCAGGCGTGCCGCATTGTGGATTGGCAGCGCCCAGCCAAACAGTTGGCTCAATAGCGCGCCGAGCCAGTAGTAGAGCGGCCCGGTGTCGAAGGTCGGACGGTCCGCCACCGCCAGCGTAAGCCAGTCCCCGGTGCGGAGCATCTGATGGATCACGCCGAAATGCGCGGCGTCGTCGCCGCGCCAGGGTGCGTGGTCGATGAGGCCCGGCAGCGCGTATAGCGCGAACAGCGCCCACAGGGCCCATGAAGGGATGGTCAGCGTCGAGGGTGCGCGCGGTTCATTGGCCATGCGGTTTCTTTTGATTATTTTGAACGAGCGGATCGCAGCAATTCTAGCGGCTTGGGCGCCAGGCCGCAGGTCGCGACTGTGTCAGGCAGCGACACAAACAAAAAAAGCAGCCGAAGCTGCTTTTTTTCGGAATGCCGAAGTTGATTTAGCGGCCGTACTTCTGGCGGAAGCGCTCCACGCGGCCCGCGGTATCGACGATCTTCTGCTTGCCGGTCCAGAACGGGTGGCATTCGGAGCACACTTCAATGTGATAGACGTCTTTCGCCATCGTCGAGCGGGTCGTGAAGTTGTTGCCGCAGGAGCAGGTTACCTTCACGTCGTGGTAATTCGGGTGGGTATCGGCTTTCATTTCGAATCCTTGTGCGCGCAGTCGGCGAATGTGACCGACCAAGTCGGAAAGTCCGCAATGATCCCACGCGCGGACTGCGTAAGTCAAGGTCTGCAGCGCTGGCATAATGCACGCTGTTCCCGATTGCGGTGCAACGAATGATGCCTGTCCCTGTCGATCCCGGCGAAGAGTTCTTTGTCGCCTGCCTCTGTGCGCAATGGTGCGGCACCTGCCGCGATTACCGCACAGGTTTCGAGGCGTTGGCTGCGCAGTTTCCGAAGATGGGCTTCGCTTGGGTAGACATCGAAGACCATGCCGACCTGATTGGCGACATCGACGTCGAGAACTTCCCGACGATCCTCATCCAGCGTCAGGAGTCGGTGCTGTTCTTCGGTACGGTATTGCCGGACCACGCCTTACTCAAGCGTTTGCTTGAGACCTATGCTGCCCAGACGCCGGATGAGTCGGAGCGTTATGCGCTGGCGACGCCGGAGCGCCGTGATTGGCAGCGGGATGCGAATTTGCGGGCGTTGCTCCGCATGAACTGAAAAAAAAGCGGCGCCAAGGCGCCGCTTTTGTTGGGCTTGGCGAATGTTCAGCCCTTCATCACGCTCGCCAGAGCGTCCGCGACGTAGTCAAGGTTCTTGCTGTTGAGTGCGGCGACGCAGATGCGGCCGGTCGAGACGGCGTAGATGCCGAATTCATTCTTCAACACTTCAACTTGCGCTGGCGAGAGGCCTGTGTAGGAGAACATGCCGCGCTGGCGGGTCACGAACGACAGATCGCGCGTCACGCCGCGAGCGGCGAGGCGCTCGGCGAGGCCCTTGCGCATATCGCGAATGCGCAGGCGCATGCCGGCAAGTTCGTCTTCCCACTGCTGACGCAGTTCCGGGCTGGAAAGCACTGCTGCGACAACGGCGCCGCCATGCGTCGGCGGGTTGGAGTAATTGGTGCGGATGACGCGCTTTACTTGCGACAGCACGCGAGCCGACTCTTCCTTCGATGCAGTGATGATCGACAGCGCGCCGACGCGCTCACCGTACAGCGAGAAAGACTTCGAGAACGAGCTCGATACGAAGAACTGCAGTCCGCTGGCCGAGAACGCGCGCACGGCGACTGCGTCGGCATCAATCCCATCGGCAAAGCCCTGGTAGGCCATGTCGAGGAAGGGCACGAGACCCTTCGCACGACACACGGCTACGACTTCATCCCACTGAGCATCCGTGATATCCGCACCGGTCGGGTTGTGACAGCAAGCGTGCAGCACGATGATCGAGCCTGCCGGCAAGCTCTCTAGCTTGGCTTTCATGCCAGCGAAGTTCGCACCGCCGGTCGCTGCGTCGTAGTATGGATAGGTGTCGACCGGGAAGCCTGCGGATGTTCATGTTG
>JAJZLD010000063.1 GCA_021803785.1 Pseudomonadota bacterium
GATCGAGAAGCTGCCATGCGCACCGCCAACCAGTCGGCCACGGCTTCGGGCGTTTCAGTCGCGCAGTACAACTCAGTGCGGTTACAGGTCGACAGAATCGCCGCCTCGCGCACCGGGCGTTCGCGTACCAGGCGTGACAAAGCCTCCGACAGCCCGTCGGGCTGAAAAGCCACCTGTTCACGCAGGGAGACCGGCGCGGAATGGTGATTGAGGCCTAGCGCAAACAGTTGCATCGAATCGGGCTGGGTCTGGAACCGTCTCAATTACATCACTGGGGCCCGGCGGGGGAGAAGCTCGCCCAGCCGATTTGCTTGAGCCAATTCAAGCAACCGCCCGGGGCCATGGACCAGGATCACGTAACGTTACAGTTTACCATCCGGCACCGCATCGCCGGCATTCGGCTTACGCGGCACTATCTGCGCCGGCAGGCATCAAGGCAGGAGCTCGGGAGAATCATGCGCATTCTGTTGATCGAAGACGACGAGATGGTCGCCGCGGGGATTTCCGAAGGCCTGCAACGTCACGGATTCGAGCTTGACCGCTTGGCCTCGGCCGAACACGCGATACCCGCGCTGGCCGCGGTTGCCTACGATCTGGCAATCGTCGATCTGGGCTTGCCGGGCGTCGACGGCATGGCGCTGATCCGTGAGATGCGGCGGCGCGGCCATGCGCTGCCGGTGCTGATCCTGACCGCACGCGACCGGCTCGAAGACCGTGTGGAAGGCCTCGAAGGCGGCGGCGACGACTACCTGACCAAACCTTTCATGCTGCCGGAGCTGGTGGCGCGGGTCCGCGCGCTGATCCGCCGCAGCCGCGCATCGTCCAGCTCCGAACTGGCATTCGGTGCGTTGCGGCTGGACCTCGGTCAGCGCACCGCCGCCTGCGCGGACCGCACGCTGGATCTGACCGGGCGTGAGTGGAATGTGCTGGAACAGATGATGCTGGCCGCACCGCGCGTGGTCGCAAAGCAGAAACTCGCCGACAGTCTCAGCCGCTGGGACCGCGAGATCACCGACAACGCGGTAGAGATCTACGTCTCACGCTTGCGCAGCAAGCTGGCGGATAGCGGCGTCGTAATCCGCACCGTGCGCGGCATTGGCTACCGGCTTGAAACGGAGCGTAGTGATGCATGAGCGTCGCGCACCACTTGCCCTGCGGGGGCGCCTGCTGGCAGTGCTGGCACTGCCGCTGCTGGTGCTGATGGTGATCGGCACGGTCGCTGACTACCGGCAGGCATCGCGCGTTGCCAACGAAGCCTACGACCACTCGCTCGCCAGCACCGCGGTGGCGCTCGCCTCGCGGCTGGACGATGAAGACGGCGATGTCGACGTCGACCTGCCGAAGCAGGCGGAAGCGGTGCTGCGAGCGGACAGCGTAGACAAGGTCTTCCTGCTGGTGACCGATCAGCAGGGCCGCATCCGCGCTGGAGACAAGGAGTTGCTGCCGTTTGTCGCCGATGTGGAGTCCCCGACGCCCGCGTTCCGCACACTGCGCATCGGGCACGACAAGGTGCGCGTAGCCGCGCTGCGGCATCGCACCGGCCGCACGGTCGCAACCGTGGTGGTTGCCGAGACGCTGCTCAAGCGCGAGCGCGCCGCACGCCAGATCGTCGTCACGACGATCCTCGCCAACCTGGCGCAGACGCTCGCGGCGCTGGCGATCCTGTTCTTCGGTGTGCGCTATGCGCTGCGCCCGCTCGAGGCCGTGTCTGAGCAGGTCGCCAGACGCTCGCCGGACAAGCTTGATCCGATTCCGGACGACGACGCGCCGCGCGAAATCCGCCCGCTGCTCGCTGCGATCAATCACCTCATGCACTCGCTGAGCGAGGCCGGCATCGCCCAGCGCGCGCTCATTTCGAATGCCGCACATCAATTGCGAACGCCCATCACCGGCCTGCAAACGCAACTGGAGCTGGCCGCCGATTCGCTGCCAGCAGAGGCCCGCCCCCGCATTGCTCGCTTGCTCGCGGCCACCTCGAAGCTGGCCCACCTGACCCACCAACTGCTCGCGCTTGCGCGATCGGCCCCTGAAGCCACCGACCCGGCGCGCCACCAGATCGTGGCGCTCGATCAATTGCTGGAAGAGGCGGCGACCGACTTTGTCGACCACGCGCTCGCACGCCAGATCGACCTCGGCTTCGCCCCTGCCCCCGCCGCAGTGAGGGGCTCGCAATGGCTGCTGAAGGAACTGCTCGCCAACCTGATCGACAACGCCTTGCAGTACTGCCCGCCTGGCACGCATGTCACGGCACGCTGCGGCAGCGCCGCCGACGGCAGCGCCTGGCTGGAAGTGGAAGACGACGGACCGGGCATCCCCGAATCGCTTCGAGAGCGGATCTTTGAACGCTTCTTCAGGCTCGCGACCGACCAGGAGCAGGGCTCCGGCCTTGGGCTCGCGATCGTCAAGGAGGTCGCACTGCGGCACGGTGCCGAGGTTCAGGTGCTGACGCCGGCGGGCGGCCAAGGCGTGTGCTTCCGCATCCGCTTTCCGCTACAGGTGCTTGCAATCGGCGACTGACGCTGACAGGTTTCCGAAAGCTTGCAACCGCTAGGGTCCGGGGTGTCTCACTCTGGAGCCCCGGCATGCAAGCCCAAACCTTCACGCTCGACGACGCTGACCCCGCAACCGCCGGGCACGCCGCGTCGATCAAGTTCTTCCACTGGGCAACCGTCATCGCAATCGTTGCCGCCGCAGCAGCGGTGCTGCTGCGCGAGCTGATCGACGACAAGACCCTGCGTCTGATCCTGATCGAAACCCACCGCAGCTTCGGCGTTGCGGTGTTGATGCTGACGGCGGGCCGCCTCGTCGCGCGCCGCGTCAGCGGCCACGCCAGCGCCGCGCAGGATCTGGGCCCGCTGCCGCGCATCGGCGCGGCGCTGACGCATCTGGCGCTGTACGGGCTGATGGCGGGCCTGCCACTGCTGGGCTGGGCGCTCACCAATGCGAACGGCAAGGCGGTGCGCCTGCTCGGGCTGATCGAATTGCCGCGCATCGTTGCGGCCGATCTTGACCTCGCAGACAGCCTCGCCGACTGGCACCTGCGCGCCGCCTGGGCGCTGCTGATCATGGTGCTCGCACACGCGGGCGCAGCCCTTTGGCACCACTTCTTCCGCCGCGACGCCGTACTCGTCGCGATGCTGCCGCGGCGCCGCTGAGCGCAGCCCAATCACCTGTTTTCTGCAAACCCACAAGGGGATCTTGATGCAAGTATTTACTTCGCTCGCCCGTGCGCTCGCCCGCCACGGGCGTCTGTTGCGATGGCTGGCCGCCGGCACCGTTGCCGCAGCCGTCGCCCAACCCGCCCTGGCCCTGCCCAGCTTTGCGCGCCAGACAGGCATGGAATGCGCCGCCTGCCACGTCGGCGCCTACGGCCCGCAACTCACGCCTGCCGGCATCCGCTTCAAGCTGAGCGGCTATACCGACAGCGACGGACAGGGCAGCAAGATTCCGCTCTCCGCGATGCTGGTCGGGGGCTTTGACCGCACGGCCAAGGATCTGACCGATCCGCCCACCGAGCACACGAAGAGCAACAACAACGCCATTGCACAGGAGGTCTCCGTCTTCCTCGCCGGCCGGCTCGCCGACAAGCTCGGCGCGTTCGTGCAGACGACCTATGCCGGCGCCGAACGCAAAACCGCGATCGACAACGCCGAGCTGCGCGCGGCGGATACCTTCAGTGTCGGCGGCAAGGATCTGATCGCCGGGCTTTCGTTGAACAACAACCCGACCCTGTCCGATCCGTTCAACACCGCACCCGCTTGGCGCTTCCCGTACATGGCGACGGAGCTCGCGCCGGCGCCAGCGTCGCCGCTGATTGCCGGTGGCCTCGGCCAACATGTGCTAGGGGTGTCCGCCTACGGCATGTACGACAACCACTACTACGCCGAGCTTGGCACCTACAAGGCGCTGTCGGCATCGACGCTCGACAAACTCGGGCTGCAGGATGAAGTCGGCCGTCTCACGTCCAACGCTTACTGGCGCCTCGCCTATTTCGGCGACCTGAAGAAGCAGGCCTACCACGTCGGCCTGTTCGGTCTCAACGCGGGCGTGCAGCCTGATCGTGTGCAAGGCCCGGCCAACCGCTACAACGACATCGGCATCGATGCGTCCTACCAGTTCCTTGGCACACGCGAGCACATCGGCACCGTGTACGCGAGCTACATTCACGAGAAGCAGAAGCGTGACGTGGCGTACGCCAACGGCGAAGCAGAGAACCAGAGCGGCACGCTGAAGGAAATGCAGCTCAACGCGTCCTACTACTACGACCAGACCTGGGGGCTCACCGCCAGCACCTTCCGCACCAAGGGCAGCAGCGATGCGCTGCTGTACGCGCCGGCGCCGGACATGGGCAGCGCGACCGGCTCGCCCAACACCACCGGCTACATGTTGCAGGCGGACTGGACGCCGTGGGGCAAGGAATCGTCCTGGGGGTCGCCGTGGGCGAACCTGCGCCTGGGCGCCCAGTACACCTGGTACACCCGCTTCAATGGCGAGAGCAACAACTACGACGGGTCCGGCCGCAACGCGCGTGACAACAACACGCTCTACCTGTTTGCCTGGACCTCGTTCTGAGCCATGGAGCCCAAGATGAAAACCACCCGTTCAATCCTCGTCGCGCTGCTGCTTGCGGTGAGTGGCGGCCATGCATTCGCGGCGGACGCCAAGCATGGCGCCGACGTGTTCGCGGAAAACTGCGCCGAGTGTCACAGCGTGAAGGAAGGCAAGAACAAGAAGGGGCCGTCGCTGTTCAGCGTGGTTGGCCGCAAGGCCGGCACCGTCGCCGACGTCGCCTACTCCGACGCGATGAAACAGTCCGGCATCAGCTGGACGCCCGACAAGATCGACGCGTATGTCGCCGACCCGCGCAAGGCCGTGCCCGGCGGCAAAATGAAGTTCGACGGCCTGCCGAATGCGGCCGAGCGCGCCGACCTGATCGCTTACCTCTCCACGCTGCACTGAGCTCAACCGCTTGTAGCCAGACCGTGTTACGCCGGGCTCCGCCCGGCGTTTTTCATTGTGCACCACCGCTGCAACCCAACGAGCTCAGCCGGCGTATTCAGCGTCGCGAACCATCTCCATCCAGCTCACGACGCTACCCGCCAGCTGCTCCTGGATCGCGATGTTGCTCATGCCGGTGGAGGGCGCTGCGCCATGCCAGTGCCTCACGTCGGCCGGGATGCTCACCACATCGCCAGGGCGGATCTCCTGCACCGGGCCGCCGGCCTGCTACACGCGGCCGCAGCCGGCGGTGAGGATCAGGATCTGCCCGAGCGGATGGGCGTGCAAGTCGGTACGCGCCCCGGGTTTGAAGGTCACCAGCCCGCCCGAAGCGGCAACCGGTGCGGGCGCCGCAAACAGCGGGTCGACGCGCACCCTTCCGGTGAACCAATCGACAGGCCCGGCGTAGGACGCCTGCGAGTAAGGCAGGCGCTCGGGAGAATCATGCGCATTCTGGGCGACTTCGGCCGCCGATGCCACGCTGCCGTGGCACACGCAGATCAGCGCCGAACCCCGCGTGGTGTCGCGCAAGCCGGAAATGAAAACGCCCAACCGAGAGAGGTTGGGCGTTGAATGGTGGTGGCCAGAGGCGGAATCGAACCACCGACACGCGGATTTTCAATCCGCTGCTCTACCAACTGAGCTATCTGGCCGAAGAGCTAGACATTCTAGCTGAGATATTCGGAAAGTCAATCACTTCGTGATTTTGGGGCGGGCCGCCGGCCCGTGACAAAAAAAGCCCCTCCGCAGAGGGGCAAGAGATGGAGTGACACTCACTGTGTTCTAGTGCGCAACTGCCTTCGCGGCAAGGATGCCGGTGTTCTGGCGCACATAGAGTTCGTCCCACATGTCTTCGGCGCGCTTGTCGCGATAGAGCAGCGAACCGAGGATCACGGCGAGGAAGCCGAGCGGAATCGAGATCAGGCCGGGGTTCTTGAGTTCGAACAGCGGCTTCTCGAGACCCACGATAGAAGTTTCCTGACCTTCGACTCTCTTGAGGTCGTCGTTGGCCTTCTTCACCGCTTTGTCGAGCGCCACCGTCTGCTTCGTAGCCTTGGCGGTGGAAGCCTCGTCACCGACAGCGACGAGTTTGGCGATTGCGGCACGCTTCTCGGCCTCTCCGTCGAGCACCTTTTGCGCAGCGGCGCGCACGGCCTTCGGGTAGGTCATGTTCGGTGAGACCATCACGAGGCCGATCGCGGTGATCGTGCCGACGATCATGCCCGCCACGATGCCGCCGGTGTTGCAGCGCTTCCAGTAAAGCGTCAGCAGCACGCACGGGAAGTTGGCCGAAGCGGCGACGGCGAAGGCGAGCGCAACCAGGTGGGCGACGTTCTGGCCCTTGGCGGCGATGCCGATCACGATGGCCAATGCGCCGACGAACACGGTAGCGATGCGCGCTGCACGAACTTGCTCTGCCTGGCTGGCGTGACCACCCTTGACGACGCCGACGTACAAGTCGTGCGCCACCGCAGAGGCCGACGCGAGCACCAAGCCTGCAACCACGGCCACGATGGTGGCGAACGCGACCGCTGCCACAAAGGCCAGCATGAAGTTGCCGAGGAAGCTGTTGCCGCCGCCACCGACGAACTGCGCGAGCAGCGGTGCCGCCATGTTGCCGCCGGCATCGACCGCCTTGATGCCGTCCGGCCCGACATTGATCGCAGACCCCATGCCGAGGAAGATCGTGAGCACGTAGAAGCCGCCGATGATCGCCATCGCCCAGATCACCGACTTGCGTGCCTCTTTCGCCGTCGGTACGGTGAAGAAGCGCATCAGGATGTGCGGCAAGCCGGCGGTACCGAAGACGAGCGCGATGCCGAGCGAGATCTGATCGATCGGCGCCTTGAAGTAGAGGCCCGGCTCAAGAAAGCGTTGGCCCAGTTCGGCCGGCGACATGTTCTTCGCCGGATCGCCCAGCAAGGCTGCAACATGCGCCTGCACCTTCGGATCGGCCACGACGGCATCGAGGAAGCCCGGCAGGCTGAAGCCGTACGGCGCCCACACGAAGGCCACCAGCACCAGCGATGCGCACACCAGCAGCACCGCCTTGATGATCTGCACGTAGGTGGTTGCAACCATGCCGCCGAACAGCACATAGGCCAGCATCAGTACGCCAACGGTGATCACCGACACTTCGTAGTCGATACCGATCAGCGTCTTCACCAGTACACCGCCGCCGACCATCTGCGCGGTGAGGTAGAAGGTCGATACGGTGATGACCGAGATCGCGCCAACCACGCGTGTCTTCTTCGGATCGTTGCGGTAGGCGAGGATGTCGGCGAGCGTGTACTTGCCGATGTTGCGGCACGGCTCGGCGATCACCAGCAATACGGTGATGTAGGCCACCAGCCAGCCAACGGAATACATGAAGCCATCGTAGCCATAAAGGCTGATGAGCCCCGCGATGCCGAGGAAAGATGCGGCGGACAGATAGTCCCCGGCGATCGCCCAGCCGTTCTGCAGGCCCGAGACCCCACCACCCGCGGTGTAGAAGTCCGACGCGGAGTGCACCCGCTTCGACGCTACGTAGGTCACGAACATCGTCAGTGCGATGATCGCCGCGAAGACGAGGAAGGTCAGCCAGCGCCACTCAGGCGCGACGGCGCCCTGCGCGAGCGCAGGGCCGGCGGCCAGGACTGCGGCGAGACCGAGCGCACCCGGTAGAAGTTTGCTGCGCAATTCCATGGTTCAGCCCCCGATCCGTTCTGCTTCACGCACGAGCTCTTCCGCCATCGCGTCGAACTCGGTGTTGGCCTTCTTTGAGTAGTAGAAGGCGATGGTCCAGGCGACGATGAATTCCGACAGCGCGAACAGCAAGCCGACGTTCACCGGCCCGAAGACCTTGATCTTGTAGATATCCTGGAAATACGCCGCACCGATCGGCAGCAGGAAGTAGTACACGACCGAGAAGATCATCAAGCCCATCAGGAATGACGTCTTTTTGGCGTGCAGTCGCTGGAACCGCGGGTCGGCGTCGATCGCCGCCCAGTTGATCGCCTTGCTGCTCATTGCCCCTCCTCCTTTTATTCGCGCTTGTCACAGCGTGATGGCGGAGGTTAGGCGCCAAGCCTGACTCGGCGCTGACGGAGCGCTGACGGTTCGCTTACGGCGTGGCTGCCGCCGCGTTAGCGCGGGCGCACGATGGTGACGCTGCAGGGGGCGTCGCTGATGACCTTGTCTGCCACCGGCGGCAGGATGTTGCGGCCGACCAGATTGGGCGGCGGCGCGCCGATCAGGATGTGGTCGACGCTGTTGCTGCGCGCGTATTCGAGCAGGCCGTCTGCGGGGTCGGCCGCTTCCAGCACATGGAAGGTGATACGGCTCGCCGGCAGGGCGATCGGCTCCGCCCAGTGGCGCAACTGGATCAGCTGTTGAAGATGCTGGCGCGGCCCGCTGGTGGCTTCGTCAGAGGTACCCATCACCGGCTGCGGCTTGCTCACCGTTACGCACGCCACGCGCGCGTCAGGCATCGCCTGCGCGAAGCGGCGCACCGCATTGCGAATCGCCTGTTGATGCTTTTCGTTGGTGTAGGCCGTGGCCACGGCCACCATGATGATCGGTGCATCGCTGGCGCGAGCGGCCGGCGCGACCGTCACTTCAGGTTCGTAGCCAAGGCCGACGATCCAGTTGCGCAACCGCTGCAGCGCGCCCTGCCGTCGCGTCCAGCGGCCGCGCTCGGTGATGGCGACCTGATCCGGATGCTGCAACTCGAAGGCCAGCTGCTTTGCGCTCGCAAGCCTGCGCTCGACGTTCACCTCGAGGCATCGGTAGATCGTTTCCTGCAGCGCTTCAGACAAGGCAGGCACCCGAGCCCGCGGCGGCACCGGGCTCTCACGCAAGCGCTTTCGCATGCCAGCGGGCGAACTGGGTGCGCCAAACGGATAGCTACCGGTGGCGAATTCGTACAGCATCACCCCCAGCGCGAACACGTCGCTGCGCGCCTCGCTGCGGATACCCAACACCTGTTCGGGTGCGATGTATGGCGCCGAGCCGAGCGGGCGACGAAACGCTTCCGCGAGCAGATCCGGCAGGTGGGCATGACGCGCAAGCCCCAGGTCGATCAGTACCGCACGGCCGTCGGGGTGCAGGATGATGTTGGAGGGCTTCAGGTCGAGATGGATGACCTCTTGCTCATGCAACTGCTGCACCGCGTTGGCAACCGCCGCGCCGATGCGGCGCACCTCGGTCTCGGCGAGCGGGCCTTGATCGAGCAGATCAGACAAGGTCAGCCCTTCAACATGCTCCATCACCAAGTACGGACTGCGCTCCAGATCGCCCACCGCGTAAAGCTTTGGCACCGGGCCGCCGTCGAGCGCTTCGAGCACCATCTGTTCGACTTCGAAGCTGACTATGGTGGCACCGGGCTCGCCCTGCCCCAGGCGCGGCACTTTCATCACTGCAGGGCCAGGCAAGTCGTGACGCGACACGCGGTAGATCACGGCCATGCCGCCCGCATGCAGGCGTGATTCAACACGGTAGCCGTCGATCTCGTCGCCCGGCGACAGCTCGGTCGCAAGCATCAGGCGAGCCCCTCGATCTGTAGCGCAAAGCGTTCGGCGAGCCCGGCGCGGCGTATCTTGGCCGCGGCACTTGCTGTGTCGTAGGGCACGCGGTGATAACTGAGGCGAGCGCGACTGCGATCGAACATCGCGTACCAGGCGCCGGTGCGGCCGTCGCGCGGCTGGCCGCAGGATCCAACAATACCGAGCCAGCTGCGATGCCGCCCGACCGGAATGCCGAAGCCCGGAGTCGGCATGAATGGCGTCAGCCGCCCGTCGAAACCGACGTAGTACAAGGTCGGATCATGCACATGGCCACAGAAGACATAGCGCGTACCCGCCGCCAGCAGACTGGCGCGCGCATCGGCCGCGCTTGCAACGTAAGGAAACAGCTCGGGGTATTCTGCGCTGGCGTGCACCCAGGTGACGTCGTCGTCCCGCACCACCAGCGGCAACTGCGCGAGAAAGGCTCGCTGTTCGTCGTTGAGCTGCGGAATGGTCCATTCGATCGCGGCCTGCGCCTCGTCGTTCATCGGCTCCTGGCTGCGACCGACGGCTGCGGCATCGTGGTTGCCGAGCACGGCAACATGAAGGGATGTCCCTAGCGCAAGGATGCGATCGATCACCGGGCCGGGATCGGCACCATAGCCAACCAGATCGCCGAGCACCGCAAAGGCGTTCGCCCCCTCCTGCCGCGCGTGCTCGAGACAGGCGTCGAGCGCCTCGATGTTGCTATGGATATCGGCAAGCAGCGCGAGTCTCACAACGCCTCCGGGGCAGCGCAGCCCAGGATCACTTGTTCATCAGTTTGATCACCAGCCACAGCGCAAGTCCAACGGCGACCACCCCGCCGAGCACCAGCATCAACTGGCTCCCGGATATCTCCATCTCACCCATAGCGCCGGTGCCGGAGTCGCCACCGGATGCCAGCGCCATCGTCGGCGAGCATAGCGCCATCGCAGCAGCAGTGCGCAGATTCATTGGGATACGAAGCATCCGCTTCATCGTGCGTACTCTCCAAAAAAACCGCCCGGCGCGAGCCGGGCGTTGAATCGGGGCGGCTTCACCCGCCCCGTTGCATCACGCGTGGTGAATATCGCGATCCTTGGTTTCAGGCATGAACAGCGTGCCGATCACTGCAGTCATCATCGCGATCACGATCGGGTACCAGAGGCCGTAGTAGATATCGCCCGTGGCCGCCACCATTGCGAACGCCACCGTCGGCAGGAAGCCGCCGAACCAGCCGTTGCCGATGTGATACGGCAGCGACATCGAGGTATAGCGGATTCGCGCCGGGAACAGCTCGACGAGCCAGGCGGCAATCGGGCCGTACACCATGGTCACGTAGATCACGAGAATCGTGAGCAGCAGCAGCATCATCGGGATGTTGGTCTTGGCCGGGTCGGCCTTGTCCGGGTAGCCGGCGGCCTTCAAGGCTGCGCCGAGTTCCTTTTCGAACGCGTCCTTCTTGGCCTTGGCTTCGTCCTTCGGCAAACCGGTGCCCTCGTAGGCGGAGATCACGGTCGAGCCGATCTTGATCTGCGCCACTGCGCCCGGGGCAGCCGCCTCGTTCGAGTACGGGATGTACTTCTTCGCCAGCGCGCCCTTGGCGATATCGCAGGAGCTGGTGAACTTGGCCTTGCCGACCGGGTCGAACTGGAATGAGCAAGCCTTTTCGTCCGCCACCACGACCACCGGGCTTGCCGCCTGTGCGGCGAAGATGTCCGGGTTGCCGTACTGGGTCAGCGCCTTGAAGATCGGGAAGTAAGTCAGCGCCGCGAGCACACAGCCGATCATGATGATCGGCTTGCGGCCGATCTTGTCCGACAGGCCGCCGAACACGATGAAGAACGGCGTGCCGATCGCGAGCGAGCCGGCGATCAGCAGGTTGGCGGTCATCGGGTCGATCTTGAGCGTCTGCAACAGGAAGAACAGCGCGTAGAACTGGCCGGTATACCAGACCACCGCCTGACCTGCGGTGCCGCCAAGCAGCGAGAAGATCACCACCTTGAGGTTTTCCCAGCGCGCGAAGGATTCGGTCAGCGGTGCCTTGGATGCCTTGCCCTCTTCCTTCATCTTCTTGAACACCGGCGACTCGTTGAGCTGCAGACGGATGTAGACCGACACGATCAGCAGCAACACCGAGATCAGGAACGGAATCCGCCAGCCCCAATCCTCGAACTCATCCTTGCCCAGCAGCGTGCGACAGGTAAGGATCACCAGCAGCGAGAGGAACAGGCCCAGCGTAGCCGTGGTCTGGATGAACGAGGTGAACAGGCCGCGTTTGCCTTTCGGCGCATGCTCCGCGACGTAGGTCGCCGCGCCACCGTACTCGCCGCCGAGTGCGAGGCCTTGCAGCAGCCGCAGCGAGATCAGGATCACCGGCGCCGCAACACCAATTTGCGCATAGGTGGGCAACATACCGACGGTGGCCGTCGAGATACCCATGATCAGGATCGTCACCAGGAAGGTGTACTTGCGGCCGATCATGTCGCCAAGGCGGCCGAACACGATCGCGCCGAAGGGGCGCACCGCAAAACCGGCAGCAAACGCCAGCAAAGCGAAGATGAACGAAGTGGTTTCGTTCACGCCGGCAAAGAAGTGCTTGGCGATGATGGCCGCCAGCGAACCGTAGAGATAGAAGTCGTACCACTCGAACACCGTGCCGAGGGATGACGCAAAGATCACCTTGCGTTCCTCGGCAGTGATGCCGCGAGCCTGCGGCTCGATAGCCAAGCACTTAGATCG
>JAJZLD010000064.1 GCA_021803785.1 Pseudomonadota bacterium
CCCGGCATTGCCGCGGCGGGGCTTTTCGTTGATTGCATCGACATACGAATCGGCCAACAGGGTCAGCCTGCCACGCTGCTCGCCGGCAAGGGGCTTGGTATCGGAATCTGCTACGCAAACGCGCGGACGATGCAACGCGGAATAAAACGCTTGCCAAAGCACGCGGGCAGCGCAAGCATCACCTCACCGCCAACCCCACCCGAGAACCATGATGAATACCCGCACTCTTGTTCGTCGCGCCGCGGCAGCGCTGGCGCTCATCACGCTGGCAGGCTGCGCCAGCCTGTGGCATCGCACCGACACTCACACCCAATCGGGCAGCGCCGTCGAATATCTTTTCCCGGACGCCAAGCAAGCGCCACAAATGGCACCGGGCGTCACAACCCTGCGGCCGCCGGTCAAGGTCGGAATCGCGTTCGCCCCTGCCGCGCAATGGGGCAGCGCGATTCCCGAGCAGCAGAAGACGCTGCTGCTTGAAAAGGTGAAGGGCAATTTCGCGAGTCTGCCTTACGTGGGCAAGATCGAGGTGATTCCTTCGTCCTACCTGCGTGCCAAGGGCGGCTTCGCGAACCTCGAACAGGTGTCGCGTATGTTCGACGTCGATATCGTCGCACTGGTGTCTTACGACCAGGTCCAGTTTGTCGACAACGGCGTGCTGTCGATGCTGTACTGGACCATCGTGGGCGCCTATGTCATTCAAGGTGATCGGTATGACGTACAGACGATGGTCGACGCCGCTGTCTTCGACGTTGCGAGCAAGAAGCTGCTCTTCCGCGCACCGGGTACGAGTCGCATCAAGGGCAGTTCGACCCTGGTGAACTTCAGCGAAGTGTCTCGCGAGGCGCGCGCTGCAGGATTCGATGCCGCGGTGAATGATCTGATCCCGAATCTGAAGCGCGAACTCGACGGCTTCCGCGAGCGCATGAAGACCGATAGCAGCGTGCAGGTCGTCAATCGGCCCGGCTATAGCGGCGGCGGTAGCCTCGACCTCGCCGGCGTGCTGGTGGCGATCGGCCTGGCGACCCTGATCGGGCTGCGTCGCCGGTCATGAACACCCACCTGCGCTGGCCACACGCCAGCCTCGCGATAGCGGCGATCAGCCTCGCCGCCCTCGCGCTGCCCGACGCGTGGGTCACCCAATTCGAGCTGACGCGGGCACCTCTCGCAGGCGCCGCCTTCTGGCAACTCTGGAGCGGCCACCTGCTGCATTTCGGCACGGCGCACGCACTGACTGACCTGGTGACTCTGGTCACCGCCGCCGCCATTGTCGAATCGGCGCTGGGCAGTCGCCGGGTCTCGCTGCTTTATTGCGTGGCAGCGCCCGTGCTGAGCCTGGCAACATTGCTCACAGCGCCGGCACTCACCGCCTATCGCGGTGCATCGGCGCTGGCGGTGATGATGAGCTTTGCGGCTGCCGGCGTACTGTGGCATGAGGCCCGCTTGCGCGCGCCGGTGGTGCTGCTCATCGCGGCCTTTGCGGCAAAGCTAGCCGGCGACGCACTCGGCGGCGCCACCGATCTGGCTGGCCTGCCAGCGGGCGTGGCAGTGGTGTGGCAGGCGCACGCAACAGGCGCCTTGCTTGGCACCGGGATCGCGCTGCGCCTCGCGCGCGAGGGCGGCACCGAGCACTACGGCATGATCTCGACGTAGTCGTAAATCGGGCAGTCGAGAATTTCGCGCTGCAAAGTTTCCGGCAAGGCGGCGTACCAGTCCGCAAGTGGATAACGGTCGATCGTCTGCCCGAGGTGGCGCACCAACTCACACACCGGGTCGGTAATACCACGACGCCAGGCATCGTCTTTGCGCACGTACCCCATCCACAGATTCTTCATGCAGTTTCCGCGACACCAGGCTTGCGCTTCGCAGGCGCCGCAGGGCATGTCGGGATGCTGCTGGAGCGGGCTGGGCAGGAGCCAATTCTCGGCAAGGTCGCCCATCTGCATCTCGGGCAGGTGCATCAGATCCGGGCACGGGAAGATGCGGCCGTCCGGCATCACGTTGAGGATGTGCGATGAGACGCGACACTGCGCGCGACCATGGTGGCGTTCATCAACGATTTGCGGGAACAACTTGTTGCGCACGATGCCCATCAGCGGAATCACCGGCAGCAAGGTGTCCGCATCGCGGAAGAAGCGCGCCACCAGATCGTCCAGTACCGCCTTGCGGCGTATCAGCGCTGCGTCGCCGTAGGCGTGATCGGCAACAAACTGGAAGTAGAGGTAGTCGAAACGATCGAGCAGCGCTTCGATCTGCGCGAGGTCGATCTCGTCGCTGGACCAGGTCATACGGGCCGTCAGCGAACCGCCGACCCGTGCATGCACCCGCTCGACATTGCGCATCACCTGACGATAGATGCCGCGCCCGCGATAGCCGTCGGTGACCTGTTCGCCCCCATCGATCGAGACCAGGATGTTGTCCAGTCGCCGCAGCACCCATTCGGGCAGATCGTCGAGCAGGGTGCCGTTGGTCTGCAGTTGGAAGCGGAATTGCGGGTATCGCCTCATCACCGCCTCCATGAATTCGCGGTTCAAGGTCGGCTCGCCGCCGTAGAAAGTGACGTAGACGTCTTTTTCACCAAGGTGTGTTTCGACGAAACGGTGCAACGTGTCGATGTCGTACTCGACCTTGCCCTGCGAACCCAGCACGTCGCCTTCACTGATCGAGCAATAGCTGCACTTGAGGTTGCACTGCAGCGTGGTCAGCAGTTGCAGTTCGACACGATGACCGATGATCGCAGGGAGATCGCTCTGCACCGGGGGGCGCGAGCGGACGAATGAAATGGGTTGCGCGTGCATGTTGCCAAAGGCGTTTCCGGGGGAGTGCGATTTTGAGCGCCACAGCGAAACCCCGCTTGGAGCAAGGTCAACGCCGGCGCAGTCTGTGGTCGCCCGAGGCAATACGCGCGAACGCCGACCGGTGACGCACGACGAGCGCGGCATGAAAAAGGCCGGCACCTTTCGGCGACCGGCCCATTCCAAAACACGTCGGCTGAGTCTTACTCGACGCCCTGGCTGTGCAGGTACTCGTCATAAGTTCCGCGGTAGTCGATGATCTGACCGTCCTGCTTGATCTCGATGATGCGCGTCGCCACCGAACCGACGAACTCGCGGTCGTGCGAGACGAACAGCAGCGTGCCGTTAAAGTCCATCACGCCCGCATTGAGCGATTCGATGGACTCCATGTCCATGTGGTTGGTCGGCTCGTCGAGCAACAGCACGTTGTTGCGCTGGAGCATCAGCTTGCCGAACAGCATGCGCCCCTGCTCGCCGCCCGAAAGCACCTTGACCGACTTCTTTACGTCGTCGCCCTTGAAGAGCAGTCGGCCGAGCGTGCCGCGGACCAGCGTCACCGCGTCATCGCCCTCATAGCCACCTTCGCGCACGTAGCCGGAGATCCAGTCGGTCAGATTCTCACCGCCGGCGAACTCATCGGCGTGATCTTGCGCGTAATAGCCAAGCTTGGCCTTCTCGGCCCACTTCACGGTGCCGAACTGTGGCTTGAGCTCGCCGACCAGCAGTTTGAGCAGCGTGGTCTTGCCGACGCCGTTCTCGCCGATGATTGCCACCTTTTCACCGGCGTCGATGGTGAGCGTCAGATCCTTGATGATCGGTTTGCCCGGTTCGTATGCGAAGGTCAGCTTCTCGACCTCCACCGCTTGGCGGTGCAGCTTGTCCTTCTCGTCGTAGTCGAAACGGATCCACGGGTACTGGCGGCTCGATGGTTTGAATTCCTCGATCTTGATCTTCTCGATCTGCTTTGCGCGGCTCGTAGCCTGGCGGGCCTTGGACTTGTTGGCCGAGAAGCGGCGCACGAACTCCTGCAGTTCGGCGACCTTTTCCTTCGCACGGGCGTTGTCCTTGGCCTGCTGCTCGCGCGCCTGTTGCGCGGCTTCCATGTAGTCGTCCCAATTGCCCGGGTAGATCTGGATGCGGCCGTAGTCCAGGTCGGCCATGTGGGTACAGACCTGGTTCAGGAAGTGACGATCGTGCGAGATGATGATCATCGTGCTATCGCGCTGATTGATCACGTTCTCCAGCCAGCGGATCGTGTTGATGTCGAGGTTGTTGGTCGGCTCGTCGAGCAGCAGGATGTCCGGGTTCGAGAACAGCGCCTGACACAGCAGCACGCGCAGCTTCCAGCCGGGCGCGACTTCGCTCATCAGGCCGGTGTGCTGCGAGGTCGGGATGCCCACACCCAGCAACAGCTCCCCCGCGCGAGCTTCGGCGGTGTAGCCGTCGTACTCGGCAAAATGAGCCTCCAGTTCGGCGGCATGCATGTAGTCTTCTTCGGTCGCCTCGGGGTTCGCGTAGATCGCGTCCTTCTCCTTCATGCAAGCCCACATCTCGGCATGGCCCTGCATCACGACGTCGATCACGCGCTGATCTTCGTAGGCAAACTGGTCCTGGCGAAGGAAGGCCATGCGCTCGCCCGAATCGAGCGACACGTTGCCGGCGGAAGGCTCCAGCACGCCGGCGAGGATCTTCATGAAGGTCGACTTGCCTGCGCCGTTGGCGCCGATGAGGCCGTAACGGTTGCCGTCGCCAAACTTGATCGAGACGTTCTCGAACAGCGGCTTGGCGCCGAACTGCATGGTGATGTTGTTTGCGACCAGCACGACGTATCCCTTTGCTCTGCCATCGGGCGGCCGTCCGCCCGGAAAAACCGCATATTTTAACGCGGAATTATTGCTTTCGACTCAAAGACTTGCACCGTTGGCGCGAAAGCCTGCGACTTCGCGTTGTAGTGCGCCCCGCGATGGCCATAACTGAAATCTGAAGTCACTCCCCCGCAGGGGGCATGCGGCGCTCTCCGATGCCTCTATCACGCCCCTGCTTCTCGGTGGGAAGGGCCACGCCTCGAGCGCGGCGCCAGCTTCGTGCCGAAGATCCGCCTGCTGCTCGACTGATCCGGATCGCGAAGAACCACAAATGGGGCCCCGCGGCATTCGCGCCGCGAGGCCCCTTGGGTGGCTGCGCGGGCGCCTTACTTCGCGATCGTGTAGACCACGAAGGACTGCGGCTGCACCGTGGTGCTGAAGCTGCCGCCAGAAGTCACAGCGCCGCCAACGCCGCTCGCAGGCCACGCCACCGACACGCTCGCACCAGCAGGAAGGCCGGTGAAATTCACGTCCGATGCGGTGGAGCCATAGTTGATCGCGACGAGCGCCGTCTCGCTTGCAGTGCTGCGTGTGAAGCTCATCGTCCAACCGTTAGCCTGCGGATTGTCGTAGCTGCCCGCGGCCAGCGCCGGATGCGCCTTGCGCACCGAGATCAAGGCCTTGTAGAAGCTCAACAGCGAGTTGGCATCGCCCAACTGCGCAGCGACGTTGTTGGTCGAGACATTGCTCGACAGCGCACGGAAGGGCTTGCCGGTGGTGAAACCGCCCGTCGTGGTGTCGGCCGTCCAGCTCATCGGCGTGCGCAACTTCCAGTCGCCGCCGAGGCTATTGTTGTTGGCCATGCCGATCTCTTCACCGTAGTAGATGAAAGGCACACCGGGCTGCAGCATGTAGGTTGCAACCGCGAGCCGATATTGCGGCAGGTTGCCGTTCAGCTGCGTCCACAAACGATCGCCGGCAAAGGCGTCATGGTTCGACACCATCGTCGCCATGTTCGCCGGCGCGCCGGTGAAGTAGTTCGCCACCGCCGCCACCGCACTGCTGCTGCCCTTCGCTGCGCTGACGATGTCGTAGTTGTGGCCAAACGCGAACGCACTGCCACAGGCGCTGGATGCACTGAAGCCCTTCGGATCGATCGGCGCTTCACAGACCATGTAACGGTTCTGGTAACCGTTGAGCATGGAGAGGATGTCACCCATGATCACGTAGTTCTCCGGCTGGCCTTCCCAGGCCGAAGGGCCGTTCTCGACCAGGTTGCCGACGGCATCGAAGCGGAAGCCATCGACACCGCGGTTGAGCCAGAAACGCATGCTGTCGTGATGGTAGGCGAGCACGCTGGCGTTGCGCAGATTGAAGTCAGGCATCTGATCCCAGAAGCCGGCGAAGTAGTAGCCGGTGCTGCTCGACTTCCATGGGTCGTTGCCGTAGATGTTCCATCCGCTCGGCTTGGTGCTGGACCAGATGTACCAGTCGCGCCGCGCGCCGTCCTTCGCCCCGCTGGAGTTGAGGAACAGCGGGTTCTGCGCAGCGCTGTGGTTCATGACGTAGTCGATGATCACGCCGATGCCGCGCGCGTGGGCGGCGGCCACGAAGGCGTCGAAATCGGCCAGCGAACCGTACTGCTTTTCGATCGCGCGATAGTCGCTCACCGCATAGCCGTGATCGTTGTCCTGCGACTGGGTCACCGGCATCAGCCAGATGCCGGTCACACCTAGGTCCTTTAGGTAATCCAGGCGCTGGGTGAGACCCTTGAGGTCACCGATGCCATCGCCGTCGCTGTCCTGATAGCCACGGACATAGATTTCGATGAACGGCCCCTGCTTCCAGGTGGCTGGCAGTACGGAGCCGGGATCGCTCTTCGCCACCGCGGAGACATCCGCGTCCGGCAGCGTTTCCGGCGGCACAACCGTTACCGACCCGCCACCACCACAGGCAGCAAGCGAAACCAGCATGGGCAGCAGAGCAAATCGAAGAGCACGACGCATGAAGCCTCCTGTACGGGGCATGAGGGAATCGCGTGATTGTCGCGCGAAAAGCCCCGGAGGATGTTGACCGCTCGTACCCTTGGCTTTGCGCGGCGCGCCACGGCTCGCGGGTAGAATCCCGCGTCTGACTGCAAGGATCACGTTCATGGACTTTCGTTCCCGCCTCGACGCCGCCTGGCGCGCCCAGAACTCGCTGCTCTGCGTGGGCCTCGACCCCGACCCCGCCAAATTTCCCGCCCATCTGAAGGGGCGCCCGGATGCGGTATTCGAGTTCTGCCGCGCCATCGTCGACGCCACCGCCGATCTCGCGTGCGCCTTCAAGCCCCAGATCGCCTACTTCGCCGCCGCGCGCGCCGAAGACCAGCTCGAAGCGCTGATCGCGCACATTCACGCCAAGCACCCGCAGGTGCCGGTAGTGCTGGACGCAAAGCGCGGCGACATCGGCGCCACCGCGCAGCAATACGCCCGCGAAGCCTTCGAGCGCTACCAGGCCGACGCGCTGACGGTGAACCCCTACATGGGTTTCGACTCGGTCGAGCCCTACCTGGAATGGAAGGACCGCGGCCTGATCGTGCTGTGCCGTACCTCCAACCCGGGCGGATCCGACCTGCAGTTTCTCGAAGTCGGCGCTGGCCGCAAGCTCTATCAGCACGTCGCCGAGCTCGTCGCCACCAAGTGGAACCCGCACGGCCAAGCTGCACTGGTTGTTGGCGCGACCTTCCCGCAGGAACTCGCGGATGTGCGCAAAATCGTCGGCGACATGCCGCTGCTGGTACTGGGCATCGGCGCACAGGGCGGCGATGTCGAAGCCACCGTCAAGGCCGGCCGCACGGCCGCTGGCAACGGCCTGATGATCTCGTCCTCGCGAGCGATTCTCTATGCTGGCAAGGGTGAGGACTTCGCCGATGCCGCACGCGCCGTGGCGCTTGCCACCCGAGACGAGGTGAACCGCTACCGCGCCTAAGCGGCCAAGGCCACGCCAGCACGCCAGGCAAGAAAACAACGGGCCACCGCGTGCGATACCGCGGTGGCCCGTGTTGTTTCCGGCGCGGGGATCAGGCGACGCCGGGGCGGCGGCGCAGCGCCCGGAACAGTCCCTTAAGGCCGCGCCACAGCAGGCGCAGGCCCAACAACGCGGCGAAGGCTTCCGCGAGTGTAACGACGAAGGCGAGGAAGGCATTGCCGCGCGCTTCGCGGCGCTGGAACTTGCGGATCGCCGAGTCGCGCTTGATCTCGATCGAATCGTAGAAGCTCGGAATGACCAGCAGCGTCAGCAGCGTCGAGGTAATCGTGCCGCCGATGATCGCCACCGCCATCGGTCTGTAAAACTCGCCACCCTCGCCGACACCGATCGCGACCGGCAACATGCCTGCGATCAACGCAAAGGTGGTCATCAGGATCGGCCGCAAGCGCTTGCGACCCGCCGTCATCAGCGCCTCTTCACGATCCATGCCGTCGCTCTCGAGCTTGCGCGCGGCGTCCAGCAGCAAAATCGCGTTCTTCGCGACCAGCCCCATCAGCATGATCACGCCGATCAGGCTCATCAGGTTCATCGTGCCGCGCGTGAGCAGCAGCGCGAGCACCACACCGATCAGCGACAGCGGCAAGGACAACATCACCGGCAGCGGTGCGGTGAAAGAGCCGAACTGGATCACCAGCACGAAGTACATCATGCCGATGCCAGATAGCAGCGCGATCAGCATGGCGCCGAACACTTCCTGCTGGTCCTTCGAGGCACCACCCAATTCCAGCCCGTAGCCGGGCGGGAAGGCGATCGACTTGGCGAGCTTCATCGCGTCTTCGGTCACCTCGCCGGGCGAGCGACCTTGAGCGTTCGCCGACACGGTCACCATGCGCTTGCCGTCGATATGCTGAATCTTCGACGGCCCCTTGCCGGTGGTGATGGTGGCGATCTGGTCAAGCGGCACCACGGCACCACTGCCGGCCACAGCGATCGGCAGTCGCTCGATGTTGCCCGCATCGACCCGGTCTTCCGGCGCCAGTCGCACCGCCACATCGCGCGTTTCACCGGCGGGGTCCACCCAGTCACCGACCTCGACGCCGGCAAAGGCCACCCGCAGTGCCTGTGCCGCATCGTTGGCGGAGATGCCCAGCGCGTTGGCGAGCCCGCGGTCAAGTTCGATCCGCAGTTCGTCCTGCGGGTCCTGTTCCGAGAGCCCGACGTCGACCGCGCCCGGCACCTTGCGCAAGCGCGCCATGAAGTCGTTGGTAATCGCTTGCAGCGTGCGGGCGTCGGCACCATGGAAGCGGATCTGCACCGGCTTCTGCGCGCCATTGTTCAGGTCGTCGAGCACCACATATTCGGCACCAACGAGTTGCTTGAGCTTGATCCGCAAGTCGCTCGCGATCTGCTGGGCCGAACGCTTGCGCTTGGAGCTCTTGCCGATGTCGAGGTAGATGCGGCCGCCATCGGGGTTGATCTGGCTGTTGGTCGCCACCGTTTCGGGAATCGTGCGGGCCAGCGTTGCCGCGGCCTCCAGTTTGCGTCGCGCGTATTCGAGGCTGCTCGACGCGGGCGTGCGCACATCAACCGCGATCACCGGGTTATCCGACGCGGGCAGGAAGCTCGACCCACCGAACTTCACCTGCAGCCCGATCGCGGCGACGAAGCTCGCGGCCGCAAAGGCAAACATCCACGCGCGGTGGTGCAATGCCCAGGCGACCAGACGGCCATAGCGTTCCGACTGGCGATCGAACCAGACGTTGAAGTGCGCCAGCTTTTCGGCCAGCCCGCGTTTCGGCGCAAGGTGGTGCCCCGCCGGGTCGCCCCAGTAGGCGGACAGCATCGGGTCCAAGGTAAAGCTGATGAACAGGCTCACCAGCACCGAGGTCACGACGGTCAGGCCGAAGGGGCGGAACCATTCGCCCGACATGCCCTGCATGAAGGCCACTGGCACGAACACCGCAACGATAGAGAAGGTGGTTGCCGCCACCGCCGGACCGATCTCCGCCGTGCCGCGCAGCGCCGCCGTCATGCGGTCCTCGCCGGCCTCCATGTGTCGCACGATGTTCTCTCGCACCACAATCGCATCGTCGATCAGCACCCCGATCGCAAGCGAGAGCCCGAGCAGGCTCATGAAGTTGAGCGAGAAGCCGCATAGCCACACCGCGATGAAGGCCGCGATCACCGAGGTCGGCAGCGACAGCGCGGTGATCAGCGTCGAACGCCAGGAATTGAGGAAGGCGTACACCACCAGCACAGTGAGCCCCGCGCCAAAGATCAGCGCATGCACCACGTTGTTGAGGCTGTCCTGCGCATCCTCGCCGCCGTCGCGCGTGACGACCAGCGTGGTCCCCTTCGGCAGTTCCTTGCCGACCGTATCCACCAGCTTGCGTACCTTGTCGGCAATCGTCACCGTCGACGAGTCGCGCGACCGGATCACCGACAAGCCCACGTTGGGCTGGCCATTGCGTACCGACAGGCTGTCGATGTCGTTGAAGCCGTCGCGCACCGTGGCGACCTGCCCCAACCGCACGACTTGTTCGCCGCGCCGCTGCACGACGATCTGCTCGAACTCCGCCGGGCGCTCGATACGGCCGACGAGGCGGATGCTCTGGTCCTGCAACTCGCCGCGCACCTTGCCGACCGGCGCGGTGGCGTTCTGCGCACGCAACGCCGCAACCACCTCGGCGACCGACACATTGAACGCGCGCAGCTTTTCGGCATGCAGCAACACCGACAGTTCGCGCTTCAACGCACCACGCACCTCGACCACCGACACGCCGGGAATGGCGCGGAATCGGTCGGCAAGCTGGTCCTCGGCGTAGCGCGAGAGTTCGGCATGCGTCATCGTCGACGACGACAGCGCCAGTTGCATGATCGGCTCCGCCGACGGATCGACGCGTTCAAGCACCGGTTCGCGCATTTCAACCGGCAGCTTGTAGCGCACCGAGGCAATCGCGTTACGGACCTCGTCGGCCGCTTCGATCAGGTTCTTGCTGAACTTGAAAATCAGCACGATCGTTGCGCTGCCCTCGGCGGCGATCGAGCGCACTTCGTCGATGCCTGAGATGCTTTGCAGCGCTTTTTCAACCCGGTTGATCACCTCGCGCTCGACCGAGTCGGGCGAGGCGCCAGGGTAGACAATGCTGACCACCAGTACAGGTGGCTGCACATCCGGAATCTGGTTGACGCGCAGCTTGTTGAGCGCCAGCAGGCCAGCAAACATCAAGCCCAGGATGATCACCACCATCGCGATCGGACGGCGGATACTGAAATCGGACAGGAACATGGTGGTCGCGCTCTGAGTGGGTGTGGTGCGTCTTACTTCTGTGCCTTGGCCGCAGTGCGCTCGACCGGCTGGCCGTCAACCAGGCCAGTGTTCGGCGCACGCAGCACCTCATCGCCAGCGGCAACGCCCGCGCGTACCACCCACAAACCGCTGCGAGCATCGCGCTCACCCAAGGTCACCGCGACCTTGTGCAGTTTTCCGCCGGCCACACGCCAGGCATATACATGGTCGCCCTCACGCGTCAGCGATGCCTCCGGCAGCATCGCAACCGCCTCGTCGGAACTCACCACCTGCCCTTCTGCATACAGGCCGGCCACCCGCGGCACATCGCCTTCGATGGCTACACGAACCGGAACCTGGCGCGTCACGTCGTCAGCGCTCGGCGCAATGTGCTGCACATGGCCCACAAAAGCGGCGCGCTTCGCCCCAGCAACGCGGAAATGCACAAGCTGGCCGGCCTTGATCTCGGCCACGCGCTCCACCGACACCAGGCCTTCAAAGCGCATGCTGGCAGGGTCGATCACCTTCATCAGCTCCTTGCCAATCTGCGCGGTGTCGCCCGCGGAGACCTTGCGGTCGCTGACCACGCCGTCGAACGGGGCACGCACCTCCGTACGCTGCAGTTGCTGGCGCGCCGCCACCACGCGGGCGCGTGCGGCAGCCAGATCGCTCTGCGCCTGGTTGCGTCGGGCTTCAGCGTCCTCCACCGACTGGGTCGAGATCATGCCCTGCCCCTGCAGCGTAGTCAGGCGCTTGAACTGCCGCTCGGCCTGGTCCAGCGAACGCTCTGCGGCGCGCGCGGCCTCCTCGGCAGACGACAAGCTGTCGCGGATCGACGTGTCGTCCATGCGAACCAGCAGATCGCCCTTGCGTACCACATCGCCGTTGTCGCGCAGCACCTGCAGCACCGTCGCTGACACCTCGGCACGCAGGTCAGCGCGGCGCTCAGGCTGCAGCGAGCCCGTCAGTACCGCACCGCCGGCGTGCAGGGCGCTGTCTACACGGACCACGTCCTCCGGCGCCAGCAGCAATGGCTGCAAAGCGGCCTTCTTCGCGGCTTCGGCCGCGTCGTTCTTGTTCGGGCTGCAGGCGCTCAGCGTTGCGCCAAGCAGCGCAACAGCGATGAAGGCAACAAAACGCGACATGCGCAACACTCCGGGGCGGGACATCATTTCGGATTTCCGTGGCAATTCATGACCAATAGTCCCGCGAGCTTACCGTCGCCCTTGCCACGCAGTGTGGCAATTGCGACATAAAGATACATTGGCACACACAAGTGCTTCGGCGAGGCGCCACCGAGGGCCACACAAAGCCCTGCGCAGTGCGCCAAGGCCATCGCCCGACCCGCACCAACCCGAGCCGGCGCAGCCCGCCGCTGCGGATGC
>JAJZLD010000408.1 GCA_021803785.1 Pseudomonadota bacterium
GCGTCGGAGCAACCCGGTGCCAGATGAACACCGACAATCGCGCACGCTTGCCCCGAGGCGACAAGACAGTCAGGCCTGCACGGATCATATGGCGGCTTCCGCTCGTTTGGCGGATCTGTTTCCAGTGAGCGGCGCGTCGGCAGGCTCAGTCAGCCATGCACGCTCGGCAACCCAGCGCCGCGTAAGCGCCGTTAGCACCAGAAGGTTATACGGAAGGTCAAAGTACGCGAGGCTGAGGAACGCGCCGCCAACCAGATAACCGACCAGCGCCACTTGACACATCGACCCCAGATCCCGGGCCCACCGCGCTTCCGGCAGATCCTGCGTATGCTTGCGCAGCCATGCGCCATCGCGCCAAACCATGAACCACAACAGCAGGAACAGGAACAAGCCGACGAAACCATGCTCGCCCAGCACCTGGAAATAAATGCTGTGTGCCGCATGCACATCGGTCGGATCGGGGGCGTACTGCTGGAACACGATCAGCGAATAAATCTGGAAGCCGCCGCCGAAGAAGCGATCTCTCGCCAGATTCCAGGCCATCCACCAGGCGTTGATCCGGCCCATCGCTGAGGCGTCTTGCTGATACTCGCCGATGGTGTGCATGCGCGAACTCCACTGCTCAGGCATGAAGGCGACCAGCCCGACGGCTGCAACGACCATGACAATGCCACCGGCCAGTTTGTTCGGACTGCGCAACCAGAGGAACCCGGACATCGCTGCAATGGCCAGCAGCGCACCGCGTGAGTGGCTACCCATCGCCGCGACCGCGGTCAAGAGCATCGCCAAAGTAATGGCGTGCCGTTGCCACTTCTTGTCGGGCGCCAATTGCAGTTGCAAGTAACGCATCAGCGGAATCGTGATGATCATCGCGAGCGCAATTTCGTTGTTACCTTCGATGAAGGATTCAGGCGGACCCCATACGCGGAAGTTGCCGCCGGTGGCAATCGTGAATAGGCCGCCCTTGACACCAAAGAATCCGATCGAAAACACAATAACCCAGGTCAGCCACTGAATATGCGCGCGCGTTCGCAACAGCATTAGTGCGACGAGAATCATGAAATCAATCTTCATGACACGGGTGAACATCTCCCAGCTCTTGTCCTCGAAGATTGAGAACGGATAGGTGATGCACATCCAGATCATGAACATGAGCAGCACGGCAACCGAGGGCGATACGAAAGGCTGACGCTTCTCGCGCGTAAGCAGCAGGCCGATCAAGGTGCAGCCGGCCATCAGCGCAGCAACGGGCAAGTCTTCAAGCCGCCATGTCAGGCGATGGGGGTTCATGACCGAGATCCAGGTCCACCCCATCACGCCGATCCATGGCCGACGCAACGCCGCCAAGGCAAAGCCCAGGATGAGAAGCAGGATCAGTATGTCACGCATATTTGCGCCTCACGCCGCCACACCGCTGATGCGGGAAAAGAGATCCACCTGCGCCTGTGAGGTCGACTCCCAACTGAAGTTCTCTGCATAGCGGCGTACCGCGGCGCGGTCGGGCGAACGCTCGAAGAGTCGCTGTACAGCTTGAGCAATGCTTTGCGCATCGCGTCGGTCGACCAGTTCACCGGCCTCCGGCGCAGCGACGACCTCCGGCGTACCCCAGATCCGCGTCGCCACCACGGGCGTACCGCAGGCCATGCTCTCGAGCAGGACGTTCGCCCAGCCCTCGCGGCTCGACGCCAGCACGAGGGCATCCGCAGCGCTGTACCACTCGGAAAGCGCGGTATTGGGCTGCGCGCCAGCGAAGAACACGCGGCCCTGACGCCCCGGCAGCGCAGCCGCTTCATGCAAACGCGCGCGCTCCTCGCCGTCGCCCACGATGACAAGGCAGGCATCAGGCAGGTGATCCAACGCCTCAATCACCAGATGATGCCCCTTGCGTTCAACCAGATGCCCGACCGACACGAGCAACCGCCCCTGTATCGGCAAGCCTAGCCGCGCTCGGCATTCAGACTGCGAGCGCGGCGAAAAGCGCTGAAGATCGACGCCGTTTCGCATGACATGGAGACGGCTGTCGTCCGCCCCCATCTCGCGCAGCACATCGAGCAACGCGCTGCAGACCCCGATCGAGCCAGCCGCCTGCGCCGCAGCCCACTGAATCATGCGCCGCGGCAGCGGGTAGGACGGGATCAGGTTGAGGTCGGTGCCGCGCGCGGTAATTACGAACGGCTTCTTGAACCAGCCCGCAAGCATGGCGGCCGCCACGCCGTCCGGGTAGTAGTAGTGCGCGTCGATCAAGTCGAAATCAAAGCCCTCGCGCAGCAACCGGGAAACCGTCGCCCGCGCACCCAGCGCAAGGCTCAGCGGTGCAACGGTCATCCCTACCTTGGGCGGTAGCAGGTAGCGTGGATGCCAGATCTTGACGCCATCGCGCTCTTCGTATGCCGGGGTCGCCGCCATGCGCGCCCAGTCGCCGAAGCGTTCAGCGCGCGACGGGAACCATGGCACCGGCGCGACGACGCGCGTTTCAACCTTGCCGGTCTTGAGCAGTTCGCGCAGCCGCGTTTCGACGAACACGCCATGTGTCGGCCGCGCGACGCTTGTCCGCGACGGC
>JAJZLD010000409.1 GCA_021803785.1 Pseudomonadota bacterium
TCTAGGAGGAGTGCGCCAATAAGCGATTGTTCCGCTTCTTCACCGAAGCCATGAACCTTTCGGCCATCGATCGCCTGCGCATGGAAAACGCGCTACGCCAGGCGCTCGAGTTCGGCGAACTCTCACTGCACTATCAACCACAGGTCGAGCTGGCGACAACGCGCTTGCTGGGTGTGGAAGCCCTGCTCCGCTGGAACAACCCGGTTCTGGGCAACGTCTCGCCGGCACGTTTCATCCCGGTGGCGGAAGAGAGCGGCCTGATCGTGCCGATCGGGGAGTGGGTGCTCGGCGAAGCCTGCGCGCAGGCGCGACGCTGGCGCGACGAAGGCATCGACACACTCACCGTCGCGGTGAATATCTCGGCGCTGCAATTTCGCCGCACCGACATCGTTGGCAAGGTGCGTGCCGCGCTCGACCGCCATGCCATCCCGCCGGGCATGCTCGAACTTGAATTGACCGAATCGCTCTTGATGCACAACGCCGAGGATGTGTTGCGCACGATGAACGACCTGAAGGCGCTGGGCGTGAAGCTCTCGATCGATGACTTCGGCACCGGCTATTCGAGCCTCTCCTACCTCAAGCGCTTCCCGGTTGACCGGCTGAAGATCGACCGCAGCTTCGTCCATGACGTGGCGGACGATCCAGACGATGCGGCAATCGTCCGTGCAATCGTGCAACTCGGGCGCAGCCTGAAGCTCGACGTGATCGCCGAAGGCGTCGAGACGCAATCGCAACTGGACTTCCTGAGAACGGAAGGCTGCCACTCCGCGCAGGGCTTCTATTTCGCCCGCCCGATGTCGGTGACCGAGATTTCCACACTGTTGCAGGCGGGCATCGTCGCCGGCGGCACGCAACACGCCGCCTGAAGCCGAGCGCCACGATCGGCTTACGTGCGATAATTCAAAGCTTTACGTCATCTCACGGGCGCCACGCGCCCGCCTGTAGGCTCAAAAATGTCCGACGTTTCCCAGATCGCGCGCGAAGTCGCCCGACGCCGCACCTTTGCCATCATCTCCCACCCTGATGCGGGTAAGACCACGCTGACGGAAAAGCTGCTGCTGTTCGCGGGCGCGATCCACATCGCCGGCAGCGTGAAGGCGCGCAAAGCCAGCCGCCATGCGACCTCGGACTGGATGGAGATCGAGAAGCAGCGCGGCATCTCGGTCGCCTCGTCGGTGATGCAGATGGAGTACCGCGACTGCGTCATCAACCTGCTCGACACCCCGGGCCACCAGGACTTCTCGGAAGACACCTACCGCGTACTGACCGCCGTGGATGCGGCGCTGATGGTCATCGACGGCGCCAACGGCGTGGAGTCGCAAACGCTGCGCCTGCTGGAAGTCTGCCGCGCCCGCAACACGCCGATCATCACCTTCATCAACAAGTTCGACCGCGAAGTGCAGGAGCCGCTGTCGCTGATCGACGAGATCGAGCGCACGCTGGGCATGCCGGCTGTGCCCTTCACCTGGCCGATTGGCATGGGCAAGGGCTTCGCCGGCGTGTTCGACCTACCGAAGAACCGCATGCGGGTGTTCCGCGCTGGCGAAGAGCGTGTATCGGGCGAGGAAGAATCCATCGATGGTCGCGACAACCCGGAAATCGCTGCCCGCTTCGACACCCGCTGGGAGCATGCGCTGCGCGACATCGAACTGGTCGAAATGGCCGCGCCCGCCTTCGACCGCGAAGCCTTCCTTGCCGGCAAGCAGACACCGGTGTTCTTCGGCTCGGCAATCAACAACTTCGGCGTGCAGGAAGTGCTCGACGCGCTGGTCGACATGGCTCCGCCCCCGGGCGACCGCACTGCGATTCAGCGCTATGTGCATGTCGACGAGCCGAAATTCTCCGGCGTGGTGTTCAAGATCCAGGCCAACATGGACCCGGCGCACCGCGACCGCGTCGCTTTCGTGCGTATCTGCTCCGGCCGTTTCGAGCGCGGCATGAAGCTCAAGATCTCGCGCAACGGCAAGGAACTGCGCACCAACAACGTGGTGAGCTTCCTGTCGCAAAGCCGCGAGATCGTGGATGAGGCCTTCCCCGGCGACATCATCGGCATCCCGAACCACGGCCTGCTGCAACTGGGCGACACGTTGACCGAAGGCGAAGTGCTGCAATTCACCGGCCTGCCTTTCTTCGCTCCGGAGCTCTTCCAGACGGTCGAAGTGAAAGACCCGCTGCGTACCAAACAACTTCGCACAGGCCTTGCCCAGCTGGGCGAAGAAGGTGCGATCCAGGTCTTCCGCCCGCACGCCGGCACCATGATCCTGCTCGGCGCAGTCGGCACGCTGCAGTTTGAAGTGGTGCAGCACCGCCTGAAGACCGAATACGGCGTCGAGGCGCGTCTTGGCAGCACCAACTACCGCCTCGCGCGCTGGGTCACCTGCGAAGATCCAAACATTCTCAAACGCTTCATCGACGCCAACGCGCACCGCATCGCCTACGACGTGGTCGATGCGCCGACCTTCCTCGCCAGCCACAGCGCCGAGCTGCAGGTGGCCGGCGAACGCTACCCGGAGGTCAAGTTCCACGCCCTGCGCGAGCACGCCGGGCTGGTCT
>JAJZLD010000065.1 GCA_021803785.1 Pseudomonadota bacterium
GATCCAGCCTCCCGGCACGTCCCGCATGATGTACTCGACGCTGGCGAAGGCCACCGGTACGCCGGCCGCATTCAGCGACGCATCCGGCTTGTAGTGCATGACCAGGAAGATACCGGTCACGATCTGGATCACTAGCACCAGCAGGGCCAAGGATCCAAAGAAGTACCAGAAGTTGAAGTTCTTCGGTGCGTAGTATTCGGCCAGGTGGGCCTTGTAGGTCGACGTAAGCGGGAAGCGCTCGTCGATCCAATTCAATAGTGCCTGCGACTTGGTCGTCATGACTTAGCCCCCCTTGCTGTCATCGCCGATCAGCAGTTTGGTGTCGGCGAGGTACTTGTGCGGCGGGATCGGCAGATTGTCCGGCGCCGGCTTGTTCTTGAACACACGGCCCGCGAGGTCGAAAGTCGAGCCGTGGCAGGGGCACAGGAAGCCGCCCTTCCAGTCCGCGCCCATGCCGCTCTCGGCGCCGGGCTGGAACTTGGAACTCGGCGAGCAGCCGAGGTGGGTGCAAATGCCGATTGCGACAAGGTACTCGTCCTTGATCGAACGATGCGTGTTCTTGCAGTACTCGGGCTGCTCGGAGCGTGCGGAATCCGGATCCGCCACCTCGTCTTTCACGGCCGCCAGCGAAGCCAGTTGCTCCTTGGTGCGGCGCAGAATCCAGACCGGCTTGCCGCGCCATTCCACAGTCATCATCTCGCCCGGCTGCAGTTTGCTGATGTCAGCCTCAACGGGCGCCCCCGCCGCCTTGGCTCGTTCGGACGGCGAAAGGCTGGCCAGAAATGGCACCGCCGCGCCGGCCACTGCACCGCCACCGACCGCAGCCGTGGCAATGACCAGTGTTCTCCGGCCGTTGTCCGTATTTTTGTCGTCGCTCATGACCCTCTATCCCCGGTGATACGTCCCGAAAGCACAAAAACCGCAGAAAAACTGCAAGATTATACCGGAGCGGCACCCCCTATTTGAAGCCCGCCGACGCGCTTGCAGGCGCAGAGGGGCTCAGATGGCGCCGGATTCGCGCAACACGGCGATATTTTCAGCCGACAGACCAAGGGCCGCCAGCACACAGTCAGTATGCTCGCCAAGCCGCGGCCCGAGCCAATCGGTGGCGCCAGGGGACTCAGTCAGCCGCGGCACCACACCCGGCACATGAAAAGCCGTGCCGTCGGGCAAGGCTGCCTCCTCCAGCATGCCGCGGGCGGCGTATTGTGCGTCGCGGAAGATATCGGCAATCGAATAGACCTTGGTCGCCGGCACGTCGGCCCGATTCAGAACGTCTAGCACGTCGTCGACATCGTGTGCGCCGACCCAGGCGTCGATGGCGGCATAGATTTCGTCGGCCCTCGCGCTGCGCCCCACGTTGCCGGCCAGCGCGGGATCCTCGGCCAGATCGCTGCGCCCGATCGCCAACATCAGGCGTTTGAAGATGGCGTCGCCGTTCCCGCCCACCACGACGTGCTCGCCATCGCGCGTGGTATGGGTGTTCGACGGGGTGATGCCGGGCATGATGTTGCCGGTGCGTTGCCGCACATGGCCACCCATCGAGTATTCCGGAAGCAGGCTTTCCATCATCGCGAACACTGCTTCGTAAAGCGCGACGTCCACAACCTGACCGCGCCCGCCATTCACCTCACGATGCCGCAACGCCATCAAGGCGCCGATCGCACCCCAAAGGCCTGCAATCGAATCGCCGATCGAGATGCCGGACTTGACCGGCGGCCGATCCGGGAAGCCGGTGACAAAGCGCAACCCGCCCATCGATTCGCCGATTGCGCCAAAGCCGGGCCGCTGCGCCATCGGGCCCGTCTGGCCGAAGCCTGACAGCCTCACCATGACCAGGCCCGGGTTGTCCGCCGACAGCACGTCCCATCCGAGACCGAGCTTCTCCATCACGCCGGGGCGGAAGTTCTCGATCACGATGTCGGCATTCGCGCAGAGTTTGCGCGCGAGCGCCACGCCATCCGGATGCTTCAGATTCAAGGTCACCGACTTCTTGTTGCGCGCCTGCACATACCACCAGAGCGAGGTGCCCTCGTGCAGCTTGCGCCACTGCCGAAGCGGATCGCCGCCATCCGGCGACTCCACCTTGACGACCTCGGCGCCGAATTCGGCCAGCACCCGTGCACAGAAAGGCCCAGCGATCAGCGTGCCGAACTCGACGACCTTCACGCCCTGCAACGGTTTCTGGCTCATTTCCGACACTCCGAACGCAGGGCCGATTGCTTGAGGCTTGTGGTAACGATATGCATGGCGAGCGCCGAAACAGAACGGGCTGGCATCTTATCCGGCGCGGCGAGCGTGCGTCACGGCCCACTGCTCGCCTAGAATCAACGCCAGACATCTCGCGCGCACGGCCAACCGGGAAACCCACATGAAAATTTCGCTTGAAGCGCTGGCCATGCTGGACGCGATCGAAGCGCGCGGCAGTTTCGCCGCTGCGGCCGACGCGCTGCATCGCGTGCCTTCCGCGCTGACCCACGCCGTCAGAAAACTCGAAGAGGATCTCGGCTTCGAACTGTTCCAGAAAGTCGGGCGTCGCGCCGTACTGACGGCAGCCGGGCGGACCTTGCTCGACGATGGCCGGGCGTTGCTGCGAGCCGCGGGCGACCTTGAACGCCGCGCCCGGCGGATTGCCACAGGGTGGGAATCCGAGTTGCGCATCGCGATCGACGGCACGCTGGACGCCGCCGCCTTGAACCCGATCATCGCGGAGTTCTACGCAAACTATGGAGGCACCCGGCTCAAGCTGATGTACGAAGTGCTCGGTGGCACTTGGGATTCCCTGGCTACCGGGCGGGCTGATCTGGTGATCGGCGCCGTCGGCGATCCGCCGCCGGGCACCAGCTACGCCACCCGCCACTGGGGCACGCAGGAATTTGCCTTCTGCGTGGCGCCCCACCACCCGTTGGCCGATGCGCCGGAGCCGATCCCGGTCGATCTGGCTCGCCAATACCGGGCAATCGTTGTCGCGGACACCTCGCGCCAGTTGGTTGCACGCACAGCGGGGTTGCTCGACGGACAAGACACGCTGACGGTGCCGGATATTGCCGCCAAGGCGGCAGCACAGCGTACCGGCCTGGGCGTTGGCCACTTGCCAATAGCGCTTGCTGAAAGAGAGGCCGCAGCAGGGCGGTTGAAGATCAAGAAACTCGACGCCCCAAAGCCCATCGCACCGCTCTGGCTGGCGTGGCAGTCGAACCAGCGCGGACGAGCGCTCGACTGGTTCGTCGAGCGCCTGCTGGAACCCGGCTGCGCCGCGCTGCTGCAGAGGATTGAGGACGAGCGCCCGCGGCGGAGCTCGTCCGCCTGATCCGCCTTAGCGCAGGCGCGCTGCCTGACGCGCAGCGGCCACAGCCTTGCGCCGCTCGGCCTCCGCGGCGTCAACCTGGGCGCGGATCGCCTCCGGAAACTCGGCGCCACGCTGATGCTCGAGCGTGGTCACGACCCGCACAGCGGGGTTCGAAATGCGGCCTTCGGCCGGCATCGCCTTGCGGATCGATGCCTCGGAACTACCGGTAATCCGCGCAACGTCACGCACGAAACGGTCATCAGCCTTGCGCGCTTCAGCCTTGAAAAATGCCGCCTGGGCCGGCGTTAACGGCGCCTCCGGTGGCACTTCGGCCGCGCGCGCCGTCGCTGCGAAGGCAGCGACAACAAGGATCAGGCGATAGAACAGGTTTCGCATCGGCAGCAGAGGATCAGGGCAGAAGAATGGTCGAGCCAGTGGTCCGGCGTGCTTCGAGATCGCGATGCGCGTGCGCTGCGTCCGAAAGCGGATAGCGCTGGCGGATCTCGATTTTCACGGTGCCATTCTGCACTACCTCGAACAGCTCCGCCGACATCGCAAGCAGGTCTGATCGTTTCGCGGTGTAAGTGAAAAGCGTCGGTCGCGTCACGTACAGCGAGCCCATTTTTGCCAGCAGGCCAAGATCAAGTGGCGGCACCGGGCCCGTGGCATTGCCGTAGGTCACCATCGTGCCCAGCGGACGCAGGCAGGCGAGCGAATCCATGAAGGTATCTTTGCCGATCGAGTCATAGACCACGGCCACGCCGGCACCGCCAGTGATTGCTTTCACCTGGTCGGCAAAACGCTCACGCGTATAGACAATCGCATGGTCACAGCCGTGCGCTCGGGCGAGCGCGGCTTTTTCGTCGGACCCAACTGTGCCGATCACCGTTGCGCCAAGCGCCTTCGCCCACTGGCACAGGATCAAGCCAACCCCGCCTGCGGCGGCATGCACGAGGATCGTGTCGCCGGCCTGAACGCGGTAGGTGCGTCGCAACAGGTATTGCGCAGTCAGCCCTTGCAGCATCATCGCCGCGCCGGTTTCAAACGAAATCGCATCCGGCAGGCGCACCAGGCGGTCCGCCGGCAGATTGCGGACCTGCGCGTAGGCTCCGACTGGCCCGCCAGCATAGGCAACGCGATCGCCGACCGCGACATCGACCACGCCGGGGCCTACGGCCACCACTTCACCGGCGCCCTCAACACCGATGCCGCTTGGGAGCGTCAGGGGATAGAGGCCATTGCGGTGATAGACGTCGATGTAGTTCAGTCCAACCGCGTGATGACGGACCTGAGCCTCACCCACTGCGGGCGGCGCGACATCCACGGCCTGCCATTCGAGCACTTCAGGGCCACCGTGGCGGGGAATGCGAATTGCCATCGACATGCGAATCTCCTTGCGCAAGCGGGCGGCATGCTTGATGCCACCCCGCTGCGTTTTAGCGGTCGCGCACCGTCGCTGCGGCCGCATCCACCACCGCGAGGGCGGTGATATTTACCAGACGCCGCACGGTCGCAGATGGCGTCAGGATGTGCACAGCCTTGGCGGCGCCGAGCAGAATCGGACCAACCGTCACGCCGTCACCGCCAGACATCTTGAGCAGGTTGAACGCAATGTTAGCCGCATCGAGGTTGGGCATCACGAGCAGGTTCGCTTCGCCCTTGAGCGTCGATTCCGGATGCACACGCTCGCGGATCTGCGGAGACAGCGCTGCGTCACCGTGCATTTCGCCATCCGCCTCTAGCTCGGGCGCGAGCTCTGCAAGGCGCTCCCGCGCAGCACGCATCTTGCGCGCCGAGGCGGAGCGCGAGCTTCCGAAGCTGGAATGCGACAACAGCGCCGCACGCGGCTCGATGCCGAAACGGCGCAGCTCTTCTGCCGCCATGCGGGTGATCTCGGCAATCTCTTCGGCGTCCGGACTTTCGTTCACGTAGGTATCGGTGATCGCCATCATGCGCGACGGCAGCAGCAACAGGTTCATCGCCGCAAACAGCTTTGCACCGGAGCGCAGGCCGATAATGTCGGACACGTGGCGCAGGTGGCTCTCATAGGCGCCGTAGGTACCGCAGACCATCGCATCGGCGTCGCCCTGATCCAGCAGCATGCAGCCAATCAGCGTGGTGTCGCGGCGCAGTTCGGCCTTGGCGATATCGGGCGTTACGCCGTCGCGCGACATGCGGCGGTAGTAGCGTTGCCAGAGGTCGCGATAGCGCGGGTCGGACTCCGGATTCACCACCTCGAAGTCTCGGCCGATCGCGAGGTTCAGGCCGAACCGCTCGATCCGCTTCTCGATCACCGCCGGGCGCCCAACCAGGATCGGATGCGCCAGGTTTTCGTCGACCACGACGCGTACCGCACGCAGCACACGCTCGTCTTCACCCTCGCAATACACCACCCGCTTGCGGTTGGCCGCCACGCGCTTGGCCGCATTGAATACGGGTTTCATCACCATGCCCGAGTGGTACACAAACTCGGTCAGATGCTGGACGTAGGCATCCATGTCGGCGATCGGGCGTGTCGCCACGCCCGACTCCATTGCCGCTTTAGCCACCGCCGGTGCAATCCGCACAATCAGTCGCGGGTCGAACGGCTTGGGGATCAGGTAGTCGGCTCCGAAGCGCAACTCCGCACCGCCGTAGGCCATCGCGACCACATCGCTCTGCTCTGCGCGCGCGAGTTCGGCGATGGCTCGCACACACGCCAGCTTCATCTCGTCGGTGATGCGCGTAGCCCCGACGTCCATCGCACCGCGGAAGATGAACGGGAAGCACAGCACATTGTTCACCTGATTCGGATAGTCCGAACGACCGGTGGCAATGATGCAATCCGGCCGAACCGCCTTAGCCTCCTCCGGCGTGATCTCTGGCGTAGGGTTTGCCAGCGCGAAGATCAACGGGCGCGGCGCCATCTTGGCGACCATTTCCGGCTTCAGCACGCCAGCCGCGGACAAACCGAGGAAGACGTCCGCCCCCTCGATGACTTCGGCCAGCGTCCGTGCGCTGGTCTCCTGCGCGTAGCGAGCCTTGTTCGGCTCCATCGTCGCGTCGCGCCCACGCCAGATGACGCCCTTCGAATCGCAGACGTACACGTTCTCGCGCCGCAGGCCGAGTCGGCACATTAAGTCCATGCATGCGATGGCAGCAGCACCTGCGCCGGAGCAGACCAGCTTCACCTCGTCGATGCGCTTGCCGACCACTTCCAGTCCATTGATCAGCGCAGCGGTGGAAATGATCGCGGTGCCATGCTGGTCATCATGGAAAACCGGGATATTCAACCGCTCGCGCAGCTTCTGCTCGACGTAGAAGCACTCCGGCGCCTTGATGTCTTCGAGATTGATGCCGCCCAGCGTGGGTTCAAGCGCCGCGATGATGTCGATCAGCTTGTCGGGGTCGTTCTCGTTGAGCTCGATGTCGAACACATCAATGCCAGCGAACTTCTTGAACAGGCAGCCCTTGCCTTCCATTACCGGCTTTCCGGCGAGCGGGCCGATGTTGCCGAGGCCAAGAACGGCGGTGCCGTTGGTGATGACGCCGACGAGATTGCCGCGTGAAGTCAGCGCTGCCGCCTGGGCCGGGTCCGCCACGATGGCCTCGCACGCGGCTGCAACGCCGGGAGAATACGCAAGCGCCAGGTCGCGCTGATTGGTCAGCCCCTTAGTCGGCGTGACCGAGATTTTCCCGGGCGTGGGATAGCGGTGATAGTCGAGCGCCGCTGTGACGAAATCCTTGTCCATTGTTCTTGCCTCGCGTGATTGTCTGAATGCAATGCCCGCCGCAGCCACGCTGGGTGGAGCTGACGACACTGGGCGTGCTGCACGTGACACCGGTGCGGAGCAGACCTCCGGATACACACCGGCAAGCCGTTGTCGCGATCGGACAACGCTGGGGGGAGGGACGTAGCAGTACGTGTGGCGAGATTCTACCGCAGTGCGTCATGGCCGGTACGCCACGCAACACGAATCACCCTTAAGTAGAAAATGGCAAGTGCCGTTGTAACGGTTACACGTCGAAGAACGTGCGGAGACCAGACTCGGGAGAATCGTAATGAAAAGCAGCCTAATCGGACTTGTCATCATCGGCGCCGCAGCCGCCGCCGTGTCTTTCAAACCGCAAGCCACCAAGGAGGATGCACAGGCCGCAATGGATCGTGCCACCCGTTACGCGGCCAGCAACGGCAACGAGGCGCTCGTAAAAAGCCTGCAGAAGGCCAACAGCCCGCTCCATGCAGGCGCGACGCGCGTGCTGGTGCTGGACATGGCCGGCAACGTCGTCGCCGACCCAATCCAACCCCAGCGCGTTGGTCGTAACGTGCTGGATCTGAAAGACGCCCAAGGCAACTACCTGTTCGTAGATGCCCTACAGGTTGCCAACGCGAGCGGGGAAGGCTGGTTGTATTACAAGACGCGCAGCCCGATGACCCGCGCCGAACGCCGCGAGGCCGCACTGGTGAAGCGCCAGGGCGACGTGGTGCTGCTGGCGACGCTGAATGACTGAGCGACGCAGATCTCCAAACATAAACGGCGACCCTCGGGTCGCCGTTTTCACGCCAGGATAGGCGTTTAGCGCGTCACGCGCCCGTCGCGATCTATCACCGACATCTCGATGTACTTCGAGCCGCATCGCGACGCACCGCTGAATGTGTAGCTCACGCCACCGACATCGTAGCCGGAGATACTCGCGATGCCACGCGCCAGGCCAGCCTTGCCGCCACCACGCTTGAAGCCTTCCGTGACGACCTTGGCTGCGAGATAGCCTTCCATCATCGCCTGAGTCGGCTCCTCGGTGTAGGGGCCGTACTTGCGGTAGTTGGTCGTAAATTCGCGCACCACCGCGTACGCCTCATTGCGCGGATTCGGCGCGACCTGCACAAGGGCTACACCACGCGCAGCCTTGGCACCGGCAAGCTCCGACAGACGCACGCCTTCCACCGTGGAAAGCCCCACCAGCTGGCCTGCGCCACCCTGCTCGCGATAACGTTTGACGAAGGCTGCAGCAGCCGGTGCCTCGACCGCCAACAACACGGCCTGATGCTCCTTCTCAAGCACGGCGTCAGCCAGTGCAGCGATCTTGTTGAGCTCTTTCGGCTGCGCAACCGCCGCCTCGACAGTTTGCCCCTGCTTCGCAGCCAACGACTTTGCCAGGTCACGGTACTCAAGACCGGCCTGGTCTTCCGAGTAGAAAACGACGAACTTGCGGATGCCGATCGTCGCCAACTGCTTCATGACCTTGTCGATTTCATCCGCGTAGCTCGGGCGCGTCAGGAAAACCATCGACGCCGCCTTGTTGTTCGCAATGAAACCAGCGCCAGTGCGCGGACCAACCAACGGAACCTGGGCGGCGTCGAGCACCTTGTCGGCCAGAAGCTTCTGCACTGCAGCGGCACCAACGGTGCCAAACAGCGCGGCGGGCTGGTGCTCCTTGATCAGCGCCTTCGTTTGCGCAGAGATATCCGCACCCTCATCTACCGCCATCAGCTTGATCTGCTTGCCGCCAATGCCGCCACGGACGTTGACTTCATCAAACCAGCTCTTGGCTCCCATCTGGATCTGCCAGCCGACACTACCTTCCTTCGTCGCGCCCGGCGCAACCTGAAGTACCACCAGATCTTCGGCCCCTGCCTGCGGAGCAATCCCCCAAAGGGTCAGCGCCACGAGCAGCGCGTTAAGACTGCGCCTCACCGTCCACCTCCTGATTTTTGTGCCGGACTCAGGGTCCGCATTCTGTTCTTGGGATTCGAGCAATTCACGTCAAACGTGAAAAGAGTAACTGAGTTTCACAAATTTTGGTTGATTCGCGTTTGTAAAACTACATCAAACCGAAATTGCTGTCAGACACCGGAGCCAACCCGTATATCGCCCTGCCCCATCACCTGTGCTTTTGGCACAATGCCGTCGTGCACCAATAAGACAAGGACTCCATTGTGCGACGCGTCGTGTTCAACCAAAAAGGGGGCGTGGGCAAATCCACGATTACGTGCAACCTGGCCGCCATCGCCGCAAGCCGCGGCAAACGAACACTGGTCGTCGACCTAGATCCGCAGGGCAACAGCACGCATTACCTGATGGGCAAGTCGGCCGACACGCTGGAGAAGACGCTCGCCGACATGTTTGACCAGACCCTGCGTCTGCGCCTGCTGAACGACCGCGTCGACAGCTACGTCCACCGCACGCCGTTTGAGCGGCTCGACATCCTGCCGTCAGCCCCCGCGCTGGAAGAGCTGATGAGCAAGCTCGAATCGCGCTACAAGATCTACAAGCTGCGCGACGCGCTCGACGAGCTGGCCGACGACTACGACATGGTGTTCATCGATACGCCGCCGGCGCTCAATTTCTACACCCGCTCCGCGCTGATCGCCGCGCAGCGCTGCCTGATCCCGTTTGACTGCGACGACTTCTCGCGCCGAGCCCTGTATGCGCTACTGGAAAATGTGACCGAGCTGAAATCCGACCATAACGAGGATCTCGAAATCGAGGGCATCGTCGTGAATCAGTTCCAGCCGCGCGCCGCGCTGCCGCAGCGTATCGTTCAGGAACTCCAGCAGGAAGGTCTACCGGTACTGACCAGCTTTTTATCAGCAAGCGTGAAGATCCGCGAGTCGCACGAGCTGGCCAAACCGATGATCCACCTGGACCCCAACCACAAGCTGGCCAAGGAGTTCACCGCGCTCTACGACTCGCTGCAGGGGCGGCGTGCCGCCACCTGAGCGCCCGATTGACTAGCGCAAAAAGTCGAGCAGCAGGCGATTGAACACCGCCGGTTGCTCAACGTTCGACAGGTGCGCGGCCTGTTCGATCACACGCAGTTCGGCCCCCGGAATGCCCTCGGCCAAGGTTCGAGCCATCGACACCGGAGTGCCGACATCCTGCTCACCAACCAGCACGAGTGTCGGCGCCGTGATCTGCGATAGACGGTCAGTCGTAGCCAGGCCCGCAATGGCGTGGCAGCAGCCCGCATAGCCCTCGCGCGGGGTCGTTTCGATGATGCGGCCGACCTCACAGACCCGCTCGGCGTGGCGTGCCCGATAGGGGGCGGTAAACCAACGCTCCAAGGTCGCCGGCACTAGCCCGTGCAACCCATCTTCGAGTACCGTTCGGATCCGCGCCGGCCACTGGGCGGCCGCCTCAGGCGGGTAACCGCTCGAGGTGTCCGCCAGCACCAGGCGACCGATACGCTCCGGCCACCCCAGCGCGAGATGCTGCGCAATGAAGCCGCCGAGCGAAATCCCGACCACGTGGCTCTGCTCAACATGCAGCGCGTCCCACATCGCCACGATGTCACCCGCCAGCATATCAAGGCTGTAGGCGCCCGCTGGCGCGTCGCTGCGGCCATGCCCGCGCAAGTCCGGCCGCAGCACAGTGAAACGCTGCGACAGCGCTTCGGCCTGCGCGTCCCAGATCGCGTGGTTCGCGCCCAGCGCGTGCAACAGCGTCACACAAGGGCCGTTACCCTCTTTACGGACATGCAGTCGCAGCCCGTCGAGTTGAAGATCCATGCTCGCGACTCCCTCGCGTTTGATGAGGCCGGAACCTTTGCCGGCGCGAAGTGCCTGAAAGCTGTGGCGCTGCATGTTTGACAAGGATTGCTGCGGCGCCAGAGCGACTGACCTAGATCATATTCATTTTCTGCACGATCCTTATACTCCGCGTAAAACATACGCAGGCCGCTAGCCGCCAACCGATACGCGCACATCCCAGCGCGGATTCCGAAGGCTCCCCCGACACTGCGCCCGATTCCCCTTGATGCAGGAGCACTGTAATGACCGTTACGAATGTCGCCGAGCTCGACGCCCTCTTGGTTCGAGTAAAGGCTGCCCAGCAGAAGTTCGCCAGTTTCTCCCAAGAGCAAGTTGACCTGATCTTCCGCAGCGCAGCGCTGGCCGCCGCCGATGCGCGCATCCCGCTGGCGAAGATGGCCGTCGAGGAAACCCGCATGGGCATCCTGGAAGACAAGGTCATCAAGAACCACTTCGCCTCCGAGTACATCTACAACAAGTACAAGGACGAGAAGACCTGCGGCGTGCTGGACGAAGAGCCGGAATTCGGCATCATGACGATTGCCGAGCCGATCGGCATCATCTGCGGCATCGTCCCGACCACCAACCCGACATCGACCGCCATCTTCAAGGCGCTGATCGCACTGAAGACCCGCAACGGTATCGTCTTCTCGCCGCACCCGCGCGCCAAGAAATCCACCTGCTACGCAGCCAAGCTGGTGCTGGACGCAGCGGTTGCCGCCGGAGCCCCGAAGGACATCATCGGCTGGATCGACGAGCCGACGGTTGAGCTGTCGAACGCGCTGATGCGTCACCCGGAAGTCAACCTGATCCTTGCCACTGGCGGCCCCGGCATGGTCAAGGCGGCCTACTCGTCCGGCAAGCCAGCGATCGGCGTCGGCGCAGGCAACACCCCGGCCGTGATCGATGAAACCGCCGACATCAAACGTGCCGTCGCGTCGATCCTGATGTCGAAGACCTTCGACAATGGCGTCGTCTGCGCATCCGAGCAGTCCGTGATCGTCGTGGACAAGGTGTACGACGCAGTGCGCGATCGTTTCGCCCACCACGGCGGCTACATCCTGAGCAAGAAGGAAGCCGAGGCTGTCCGCAAGGTCATCTTGGTCGATGGTCACCTGAACGCAGCAATCGTCGGTCAGTCCGCAATCAAGATCGCCGAGATGGCCGGCGTCACCGTGCCGCCCTTCACCAAGGTACTGATCGGCGAAGTGACCGACATCAACGAGGCAGAGGCCTTCGCACACGAGAAACTGTCGCCGTGCCTGGGCATGTACCGCGCCAAGGACTTCTACGACGCCTGCGACAAAGCTGTTGCACTGGTCACCATGGGCGGTATCGGCCACACATCGGCCCTCTATACCGACCAGGATCTGCAGCAGGATCGCATCCGCCACATGCACTTAGTC
>JAJZLD010000410.1 GCA_021803785.1 Pseudomonadota bacterium
GGTCACGTGCCCGCTAACGCATGGCAATCGGAGACGGGGCAACCAACTGGGCGTCGTACGGGTGGTTGGCGCGGCGGAACATGCCGTAGATACGTTTGACATAGTCGACCGTCTCCCGATATGGCGGAATGCCGCGGTAGCGATCGACCGCGCCCTCGCCCGCGTTGTAGGCGGCCAGCGTCAAGAGCACGTCGCCGCGGTAGTAGGCCAAGAGCCAGCGCAGGTAGGCGAGGCCGCCCTTGATGTTCTGCGCGGGGTCGTAGATGTTCCGCACCTTGAAGCGCTGAGCCGTTTCCGGAATCAACTGCATCACGCCATAAGCATTGCGTGGGCTGCGTGCGAGCGATTCGAAATTCGACTCAGCTGCCGCCACCGCAAGCGCGAGGCGTACATCAATCGCGTATTGCGGCGCCAGCAAGCGGATCAGCTGCGCAATCCGACGCTTGTTCGGTGGCAGCGCCGCCAGCACAGCATCGAGATCCGCTTCGTCGGAGGCCACCGGATCGTTACGCCCTTGTGGCGCTCGCGGCATCATGCACGCCGGCAGCACCCCGGCCGACGGGCCGAAGAAGCGCTGTGCGCCTTGCGCTGGCTCGAAGCCGGCCGCCGCTGCGCGCGCCATGAGCGTCGCGGCGATCCGGTCGTCCTGCTCGACGCCGCGACCATTGCCATACATCCAGGCAAGCGCAAACAAACCTTCGGCGTCGCCGTAGCGCGCAGCATCACAGTAAAGCTCCGCCGCACGGAGGGGGTCTTGCGGCATCCCCTCGCCATGCTCGTACTGGGTACCGAGCGCGACCAACTGCCGCGCGAGCATCGCTCGCGGATCAAGCTGTGGCTCGTCGGCCGCCGCCACGGGCACGCTGACAGCGAACAGTGCCAGGAGGAGCAAACGCAGGCTACGCATGGTATCTCCCGGCACCAAACGGTACCGAGTCAAAGCCTCCAAAGGCGTGCGCCGGCGGCTTCGACTTCAGCCGGTGCGTACGCGCTCTTGACGTCGGTAAACACACCGCCCGGTAGCAGCTTGGCAGTGAGCTGCGCGACGCCCATATCGGCGTACGCCTGATGGCTTACGGCCGCAACGATCGCAGACGCCTTCGGCAGCGCATCCCACGGCGTCAACGACACGCCGTACTCATGCTCTGCTTCACTGCTTTCGGCGATCGGGTCGTGGACATGAACGTTAACGCCAAAGCTGCGCAGCTCACGGATCACGTCGATCACTTTGCTATTGCGCAGATCGGGGCAGTTCTCCTTGAACGTCAGGCCGAGCACGATCACGTTGGCGCCCTTGACCGGCAGGTCGTTCGCGATCATCTGTTTGACCGTCTGCTCTGCGATGTACTTGCCCATGCCGTCGTTGATGCGGCGCCCGGCAAGGATCACTTGCGGGTGGTAGCCGAGCATGTCCGCTTTGTAGGTCAGGTAATACGGATCGACACCGATACAGTGGCCGCCAACCAGCCCCGGACGGAACGGCAGGAAGTTCCACTTCGTGCCGGCCGCTTTCAGCACTTCTAGCGTATCGATGCCGATCTTGTGGAAGATCAGCGCCAGCTCGTTCATGAGCGCGATGTTCAAATCGCGCTGCGTGTTCTCGATCACCTTGGCAGCTTCGGCCACCTTGATACTGGATGCCGGGTACACCCCAGCGGTAATCACCGCACCGTAGAGCGCCTGCACCTTCTCGAGGGTCGCCGGCGTATCGCCCGACACCACCTTCACGATGCGGGTGAGCGTGCGCTCCTTGTCGCCCGGATTGATCCGCTCAGGACTGTAGCCAACAAAGAAATCCTCTTTCCATTTAAGCCCCGAGTGCTTCTCGATGATCGGAATGCAGACCTCCTCGGTCGCACCCGGGTACACCGTGGACTCGTACACCACAACCGCACCGCGCTTGATGTGCTTGCCAACCGATTCGGACGACTTGACCAGTGGCGTGAAGTCCGGCTGGTGCGCATCGTCGACCGGTGTCGGTACTGCCACGATGATGAAGTCCGCCTCGGAAATCACCTTCGGATCGGTATGGCAGGTCAGCTGCGTTGCGGCCCGCAGATCGTCGCTGGACACCTCGCCAGTCGGATCAACGAACCGGCGGTATGCAGCCACCTTCTGCTCCGAAAGGTCGAAGCCCAGCGTTCGATACTTTTTGCCAAACTCGACGGCGAGCGGCAGGCCGACGTATCCAAGGCCAATCACAGCAACGGTAGTCATGATCTTTGCGGCGTGGAAGCCAGTAGGTTTGTCAGAGGGTCTTGAGCAGCGATTCGGCGTCGCTACGCAACGTTGAGTTTTCCGGCGCCGATTTGGCGACCGCAGCGGCTTCGGTCTTGGCGCCAGCCTTATCACCGGCCTGGATCAATGCCCGGGCGAGATTCAGGCGCAAGGATGGATTGTTGGGCGCACCGGCAAGCGCCTTGCGCAACACGTCCACCGCAGGCTTCGCTTGGCCCGAATCGAGCAGGATCTGCGCCTTGGTATCGAGAATCGCGGGATTGTCGGGCGCGAGCTGAAGCGCCTGGTCGACATACAACATCGCCTTCGGA
>JAJZLD010000066.1 GCA_021803785.1 Pseudomonadota bacterium
CTCAATCAATACGACGTCGAAAAGGCGCAACAGGGCATCGTCTATATCGACGAAATCGACAAGATTTCGCGAAAGGCGGATAACCCGTCGATCACGCGCGATGTGTCGGGCGAGGGCGTGCAGCAGGCACTGCTGAAACTGATCGAAGGTACGGTTGCTGCCGTGCCGCCGCAGGGCGGGCGCAAGCATCCGAACCAAGATTTCGTCCAAGTCGATACGACGAACATCCTGTTCATCTGTGGCGGCGCGTTCGACGGATTAGAAAAAGTTATCCGCAATCGCTCCGAAACGGTGGGTATCGGCTTTGGCGCTTCCGTCAAGAGTCGGGATTCCCGCAACGTCGGTGAAGCATTGCGTGCAGTCGAGCCAGAGGATCTGATCAAGTACGGTCTGATCCCCGAATTCATCGGTCGCCTGCCGGTCGTCGCGACCTTGCAGGAACTCGATGAAGCCGCCCTGATCCAGATTCTGGTCGAGCCGAAGAACGCACTCGTGAAGCAATACCAGAAGCTGTTCTCAATGGAAGGCGTCGAACTGGAAGTGCGGCCGACCGCACTGCAAGCGATTGCTCGCAAGGCGCTCAAGCGCAAGACGGGTGCGCGAGGGCTTCGCTCGATCATCGAAGCGACGCTGCTCGACATTATGTACGAGCTGCCCGGTATGGAAAACGTGTCCAAGGTCGTCGTCGACGACAGCACGATCGAAGGTACCGGACAGCCGATTCTCATCTACGCTGACCAGCCGAAGGTTTCCGGCTCCAACTGATCCGGCCCTCAACAGGTCGGCTTGAAACGCGCACCGGGGATCCCCATATCCCCGGTACTCGCCAAGAAGGAAACGGACATGTCAAGCTTGCCTGACCTCCCCCATGAACAGATCGAACTCCCGCTGCTGCCGCTGCGGGATGTGGTCGTGTTCCCCCACATGGTTATTCCGTTGTTCGTCGGGCGCCCGAAGTCGATCAAGGCGCTTGAAAATGCAATGGAGGCCGGCAAGAGCATTTTGCTTGTTGCCCAGAAGTCTGCCGCGAAGGATGAGCCGAGCGCCGAGGATCTTTACGAGATCGGCTGTATCGCCAACATCCTTCAGATGCTCAAGCTGCCCGATGGCACGGTCAAAGTCCTAGTTGAAGGGACGCAGCGAGCCCAGCTGAATGCGGTCGAAGACCAGCGCACGGTATTCGTTGCTCAGGTTGTGCCGCTCAAGGGCGACGAAGTTCAGAACCATGAAGTCGAGGCCATGCGCCGCGCGATCCTCGCGCAATTCGACCAGTACGTGAAGCTGAACAAGAAAATTCCGCCAGAGATCCTGACTTCGCTGTCAGGTATCGACGAGCCAGGCCGCCTTGCTGACACCATCGCCGCGCACTTGCCGCTCAAGCTAGAGCAGAAGCAGAGCATTCTAGAGCTCGTCAGCGTCATCGAACGGATGGAGCGTCTGCTTTCTCAACTTGAGACCGAACTGGACATCCTTCAGGTCGAAAAGCGCATCCGTGGCCGCGTCAAGCGCCAGATGGAGAAGAGTCAGCGCGAGTACTACTTGAACGAGCAGGTTAAGGCGATTCAGAAGGAGCTCGGCGAAGGCGAAGAGGGCGCGGACCTCGAAGATCTTGAGAAAAAGATCAAGGCGTCTGGCATGAGCAAGGAGGCGACCGCAAAGGCGCAGTCCGAGCTCAAGAAGCTCAAGATGATGTCACCGATGTCGGCGGAGGCAACGGTCGTTCGTAACTTCATCGAGACGCTCGTCGGCCTGCCGTGGAAAAAGAAGTCGCGCATCAGCAAGGATCTCGCCGAGGCGCAGAAGATCCTCGACAAGGATCATCACGGGCTTGAGAAGGTCAAAGAGCGGATTCTTGAGTACCTTGCTGTCCAGCAGCGCGTCGACAAACTGAAGGCGCCAATTCTTTGCCTTGTCGGCCCTCCGGGTGTCGGCAAGACCTCGCTCGGCCAATCGATCGCGAAAGCGACGAACCGCAAGTTTGTCCGCATGAGTCTCGGTGGTGTGCGCGATGAGGCCGAGATCCGCGGTCATCGCCGGACCTACATTGGCTCCATGCCGGGAAAAATCCTGCAGAACATGACCAAGGTTGCGGTTCGTAACCCGTTGTTCCTGCTGGATGAAGTGGACAAGATGGGTGCCGATTTTCGTGGCGACCCAAGCTCGGCCCTGCTTGAGGTGCTTGATCCGGAGCAGAACAGCACCTTCGTCGATCACTACGTCGAGGTGGAGTACGACCTCTCGGACGTCATGTTCGTTGCGACGGCAAACAGCCTGAACATCCCGGCGCCGTTGCTCGATCGCATGGAGATCATCCGGCTGTCTGGCTACACCGAAGATGAGAAGGTCAGCATTGCACAGCGCTACCTGCTTCCGAAGCAGATGAAGAACAACGGGCTCAAGCGCGAAGAGTTGTCGGTAACCGAGGATGCAATCCGCGACATCGTTCGCTTTTACACCCGAGAGGCCGGCGTGCGGAGCTTGGAGCGCGAGATCTCGAAGATCTGCCGCAAGGTTGTCAAGTCGATCGTGCTCCGTGCGCGTAGCAGCAAGGTTGTGGTGAACGCCAAGAACCTCGACAAGTACCTCGGTGTGCGCCGCTACACGTTTGGCGTTGCCGAGAAAGACAATCAGGTCGGTCAGGTCACCGGTCTTGCTTGGACTGAAGTAGGTGGCGAGCTGCTGACGATTGAGTCGGTCGTTCTGCCGGGCAAGGGCAAGGTCCTGACGACCGGCAAGCTGGGCGAGGTGATGCAGGAGTCGATTCAGGCTGCGCTGTCAGTGGTCCGAAAGCGGGCCAAGCAGCTTGGGATTGCCGAAGACTTCTACCAGAAGAGCGATATACACATTCACCTGCCTGAAGGTGCGACGCCGAAGGATGGCCCGTCGGCGGGTATTGCGATCGCGACGGCCCTGGTGTCGGTACTGACCGGCATCCCGGTCCGGGCTGACGTCGCGATGACCGGCGAGATCACGCTGCGTGGTGAGGTGTTGGCAATTGGCGGCCTGAAGGAGAAGCTGTTCGCGGCGGTTCGTGGTGGTATCCGTACCGCGCTGATTCCTGAGGAAAACATTAAGGATCTTCAGGATCTGCCTTCTGAGATTCGCGATCGCTTGGAAATTGTGCCGGTGAAATGGATCGACAAGGTGCTGGAGCTTGCGTTGGAGCGCAAACCCGAGCCGATCGACGAGCCTGTTACGGAGGGTGCCGCAACGCCGCCGCAGGCTGAGGGCGAGTTGTCGACGGCGATCTTGAAACACTGATCCAGCAGATGACACTAGAAGAAAGCCAGACCCTTTTTCAAGGGTCTTGCCCTTTTTTTCTGGTGTCTGACCGTGCGCAGCCGTGCCGCAAAGCGGCTTGACACCGTGCTTTCGGCTCGTTTATAAAGCCCCGACAGGCTTGTGGATGCGTGGAGTGCCGAAACCCGCGCCAGCATTGGCTTGCAGGATCCCATTTCCCACTACCGAAGAATTGAGGGGGCTTTTGTGAACAAATCCGAGTTGATCGAGGTCATCGCAAAGCAGGCCGAAATTTCCAAGGCAGCAGCTGGGCGCGCGCTGGACGCGACGATCGCTGCAGTCAAGCAGTCGCTCAAAAAAGGCAATGACGTGACGTTGGTTGGTTTTGGTACGTTTTCCGTCGGCAAGCGCGCAGCGCGTACCGGGCGTAATCCGAGAACTGGGGCGACCATCAAGATCAAGGCGGCTAAAGTTCCAAAGTTCCGCCCTGGCAAAGCACTCAAGGATGCGGTAAACTGATGTGCTTTACTGATTGCCGTAGATTTAAGGCGGCGTTCAGCAGAGCGGGTGCTTAGCTCAGTTGGTAGAGCGTCGCCCTTACAAGGCGAATGTCGGCGGTTCGAGCCCGTCAGCACCCACCAGCCCTTAGCTGGCCAATTAGGCGCGGAGTGGTAGTTCAGTCGGTTAGAATACCGGCCTGTCACGCCGGGGGTCGCGGGTTCGAGTCCCGTCCACTCCGCCAAATCGAGGCGAACGTGAGTTCGCCTTTTTTGTATCTATATTTTTTGGTCCCCCAATCGCAGCATGTTCGACGCAGTCCGCAACAATAAGCGCATTGTCCAGGTGCTCCTGGCGCTCATCGCGATTACTTTCGCGTTTTTCGGCATCGAGTCCTATCTGCAGAATATTGGGCGCGATGATTATGTGGCCAAGGTGGGCCGTAGCAAGGTCACTCAGCAGGAGCTCGATCAGGCGCTGCGCGAAGAGCAGGATCGTCTGCGCAGCCAGATGGGCGAGGCCTTTGACCCGGCGATGCTGCAGCGCCCTGAACTGAAGCGTTCGGTGCTTGAGGGTCTCGTCAATCAGCGCTTGCTGCGCTTGCAACTGGATGCAAATGCGATGCGCGCTGCACCCGACGCTTTGCGTCAGACGATCGCAGCTATTCCGGCATTCCAAGAGAATGGTAAGTTTTCGCAGAAGCGTTACGAGCAGATGCTCGCTGCGCGCGGCTATTCAGTCGAACGGTTCGAGTCTGGCCTCGCGCAGGATCTGGCCCAGCAGCAATTGATTAGCGGCTTGGCCCGTTCGGTGATTGTGCCTGCGGCGACGATCGATCGTTGGCTTGAGCTTCAGGATGAAAGTCGAGAGGTTTCGATGTGGATGCTCTCGGCGGGCTCTTACGTTTCGCAGGTCAAACTCGCGGATGGCGCTGCCAAGAAGGAATACGATGCCAATCGCTCGCGTTTCGAGACGCCGGAGCAGGTCAAGGTTGAGTACGTGCTTCTCTCTCAAGACGAGTTGGCGGCGCAAATCACGGTAAGCGATGACGAAATCCGCAAGCAGTACGAAGCCAACAAGGATCGTTACTCGGTGCCAGAAGAGCGCCGCGTGCGCCACATTCTGATCGAAGCTGCGAAGGATGCAGGTGCAGCCAAGCGTGCTGCGGCCAAGCAAAAGGCAGAGGCGCTCCTCAAACAACTGCAGCAGAAGCCGGATAGCTTTGCCGCCCTTGCACAAGCCAACTCGCAGGATCCGGGATCGGCCGCGAATGGTGGCGATCTCGGGTTCTTCGGCCGGGGCGCGATGGTCAAGCCGTTTGAAGATGCTGCATACTCACTCAAGCCGGGACAGTTGAGCGGAGTTGTTGAAACCGACTACGGCTTTCACATTATTCGTCTGGAAGAAGTGCGTGGTGGCGGTACCAAGTCTTTCGATCAGGCCAAGGCGGAGATTGCGCAGGAGCTGAAGCGTGCGGCTGCAGCGAAACGCTACGCTGAAATTGCCGACAGTTTTGGCAATACCGTGTACGAACAGCCGGACAGCCTCAAGCCGGCGGCTGACAAGTACAAGCTCGCGCTGCACCAGAGTGACTGGATCATCAAGGGTAGCAAGGGGCCTGCGCCGTTCGATAATGAGAAAGTCATGGCAGCGTTGTTCGCAGCCGATACATTGAAGAATCGACGCAATACAGAAGCCATTGACTTGGGCAACAATACGCTCGTTTCGCTTCGTGTGGTTGAGCACAAGCCGGCGGCAGTGCGTCCGTTCGAAGAGGTGCGTGCGGCGATTGAACAGAAGCTGATCACCGAGGAAGCAATCAAGCTGGCAGCCAAAGATGGCGAACAGCAGATCGCAAAGCTCAGCAAGGGCGAGGCGGTTGACGCCAAGTGGGGGCCGAGCGGTGCTGTTTCGCGCGGTAAACCGGGCCCGCTTCCGCTTGAGGCGCTGAAGGCGATCTTCCGGACGCCGGTCGATAAATTGCCGACCTATGTGGGTGTGGCGGTGCCGAATCAAGGTTTTGCCGTGTTCCGTATCAACCAGGTGACGAAGCCGAAGCTCGCAGAGAATGACCCGCGCCGCACTGCGCTTGCAGGTCAGTACGGACGCCTGCTTGCAGAAGAGGATCTGCGTGCCTACGTGCAGGCGCTTAAGGATCGCTATCCGGTGAAGTTCAGCGCCAAGGCCTTCGCGAAGGACTGATAGCGTTTTTGTCGATGAATAAAGAAACGGACCCAATCGGGCCCGTTTCTTTTCGCCTATGAGGTGCCGTCACAGCGACGGCAGCAGCTTGGCATTCATTCTGCTGCCGCCAATGCAGTGGTATTGAACCCGCCATCGACGTACATGATCTCGCCTGTGATGCCGGAGGCTAGGTCGGAGCACAGGAAGGCTGCAGCGTTGCCTACTTCTTCGATTGTGACATTGCGGCGCAGTGGAGCATTGCGTTCATTAAATGCCAACAGTTTGCCGAAACTACCAATACCCGATGCGGCAAGGGTCTTGATTGGTCCAGCGGAAATGGCGTTTACGCGGGTGCCCTCTGGGCCGACGCAGGTTGCCATGTAGCGCACCGACGCTTCAAGGCTGGCCTTGGCGAGGCCCATGATGTTGTAGTTCGGCAGAGAGCGAACCGCGCCCAGATAGGACATCGTCAGCAAGCAGCCGTTACGCCCCTTCATGAGCGGACGAGCCGCCTTGGCGAGTGCCGGAAAGCTGTATGCTGAAACTTCATGTGCGGTGCGGAATGCGTCGCGCGAGAAGCTGTCGAGGAAGTCACCCTCAAGTGCGTCGCTGGGCGCGAAAGCGATTGAATGCACTAGGCTGTCCAAGCCGTCCCAGCGCTTGGCAAGCGCGTCGAACAGGCCCGAGATTTGCGCGTCGTCGGCGACGTCGCACGGGAAGATCATGTCCGAACCGAACTCTGCTGCGAACTTGCTGATCCGCTCATGGAAACGGTCGTTCTGGTAGGTGAATGCAAGTTGTGCGCCCTCACGATGCATGGCTTTGGCAATGCCGTAAGCGATCGATCGATTGCTAAGCAGGCCGCAGATGAGGATGCGTTTGCCGGCGAGAAATCCCATATACAGTCTCCTTGTTGCGGACCCCGGATTATATCGGAGGTCCGCGCTGAACCCTTAACCGGCAAGAGCCGGATTGCCAAAGAAGCCTTGCGCCACTTTGGCGCGCGCTACGCAATCGAAACCGAACTTGCAGTGCTCGACGCTGAGGTACGCACCCGGCAGCGTCAACAATGTGCGGGGCCCGCTGCGGATGCGCTGTACCACTGGCTGACCGTACATCGACGAAAGGTCAGCGACGGTTCTGCGACCGCCAAGGCCATCGACTACAGCCTCACGTGCTATCTCGCCGACGGGCAACTGCCGATCGACAACAACCGGGCCGAGAACGCGATCCTGCCGATCGCGTTCGGGTGTAAGAACGGGCGCTTTGCCGGCAGCCTGCGCGCCGGACAACGCGCCGCGGCCATCATGAGCCTGGTGCGATCAGCCCGCCGCAACGGGCATGACCCGTATGCCTATCTCAAGGATGTCCTGATGCGCCAGCCGACTCAAGCGGCCTGCCGCATCGCTGGCAGCGTGCGGGCTGATGGTATTCGTCTGCGCTGGGCGCAAGATGGGTTGCCCGAAGGCATACTCTAAATCCGTAACCAAGTATCATAAACATGCAGCATCTGAATCAATTGTCCGCACCAGAAAAAACGACGCCAATCGGCGTCGTTTTTGTTTTATGAATGGCGCCAATCGGCACCATCCTCGGTGTTACAGATCCTTGATGATCTGGGCGCGCTTCGCCTGGAACTCCGCCTCCGTTATCAGCCCTTGATCGCGTAGGCGCTGCAATGCCTTGAGCCGGCTTTCCTGCTTTGTGTAGAAAGTGTCCATACTGGGTGCCACGGCCGCCGGGGCTGCTGCTGTGGTCGCCGCTGTCGAGGCTGGTGCCACGTCCGGCTGAAGCGTAAGTGCGATCCAGTCGTTACGGATCAAGGTCGCCTGACCTTCTGTTACGCCCGTCAAGTTCACGTTCTTGGCAGGTGTGCTGCGTGAGCCGAAGTCGAACTTCGGATCTAGGCGCGAGCCATTTTTTTTGTCGGCCACAAAATCGGCGTGGTGCATGCCAAGCAGGATGTTCAGCTTTCCATCGACAAAGAAGATTCGTCCGCAGTTACCTACCACAGGCGCGACGAGTCCGGTCCACGAGTGTTGGCCCGTGCTGACAAACACGAGTTCTTGATCGGGCGTTGCATTCTTCAGACCGAGCACGATCGCGTTCGACAGCCGTTCCACTTCGCTTTCCGAGAACAGTGGCTTTACCTCCTTGAACGGTATGCCCTGAACCGAAGCGAGCGCTGTCGCGACTTGTTTGACGTTCAGTTGTACCGGGTGGGCATTGGGCTTTGAGCCGTCTCCTCGAGTCGCAAGGCGAATGAAATCCCATTCGCCCCAAGTCATTTTCTTGTCAGGGTTTTTGGCCCACTCGTTGAGCCGTTTTTCATCGTTTGGTCCGAACAAAGACTGGTCAAACCAGCCGGCTTGAACCGTCGGGGTTACAAGAGTGGCGGTCATCGCCAGTGCAAGTGGCGCCAGGAAGCGCGACTTCATGCGCTTGTGTTGCATCGTGTGAAACTCCTCCAGTTCAGGCTTCAGGCAGCCCTCCGCACCATGCGAAGAGCTGCGCTGGCTTCAGCGGTCGAGCGACAGGCGCGAACGCGCGGTGCCGATCAGGCGCTGAGTCGAAGCGTCATAGTCTAGCTCACCGCCGCCGCCTTTGAGCGCGCGCTCGATGCCGCTGGCGAGCTGTTTTCCGAGTTCCACACCCCACTGGTCGTAGGAGTTGATACCCCAAACAGCACCCTGTACGAACACCTTGTGTTCGTACAGCGCTATCAATGCGCCAAGGTGCGCAGGGTCGAGCTTGTCCAGCAGTATCATGTTGCTCGGACGGTTGCCGTCGAAGGTGCGGTGCTTGACCAGCATGTCAGCGCGTTCGCCGGTGACGCCAGCTTTATCGAGCTCTGCACGCACTTCGTCAGGCGTCTTGCCGCGCATCAGCGCTGCGGCTTGTGCAAAGCAGCTCGCGATCAACACCGCATGATGCTTCGGGTTCATGTCGCTCTGCTCCAACGCAAGGATGAAATCGAGCGGGATCAGGTGCGTGCCCTGGTGCAGCAGTTGGAAGTAGGCGTGTTGGCCGTTGATGCCCGGCTCGCCCCAGATGATGGGGCCGGTTGCGTAGTCAACCTTGTCGCCTTCGCTGCGCACGCCCTTGCCGTTCGACTCCATGTCGAGCTGCTGCAGGTAGGCGGGCAGGCGATGCAGGTTCTGGTTGTACGGCGCGATCACGACAGAGGGTGAGCCGAGGAAGTTCGCGTACCAGACGCCAATCAGGCCGAGCAGCATCGGCAGATTCTTCTCGGCAGGCGCAGTGCGGAAGTGCTCATCCATCGCATGGGCGCCACTCAGCAAAGCCTTGAAGTTGTCCGGACCGACCAATAGCACGATAGGCAGTCCGATGGCGGACCACAGTGAGTAGCGGCCGCCGACCCAGTCCCAGAAACCGAACATGTTGTCGGTCGAGATTCCGAACTTGCTCACCGCAGCACCGTTGGTCGACACTGCGACGAAGTGCTTGGCGATATCTGCCTCGGACGCGCCCGAGGCGAGGAACCAGTCGCGTGCCGTGTGTGCGTTGGTCAGCGTTTCGATGGTGGTAAACGTCTTGGACGCGATGATAAACAGCGTCGTGGCCGGATTTAGCTTGCGCAGTGTCTGGGCGATCTGCGCGCCATCGACGTTCGATACGAAATGCATCTTGATGCTGTCGTGCGCATAGGGTTTCAGCGCTTCGCATACCATCAGCGGGCCGAGGTCAGAACCGCCGATGCCGATGTTGACGACGTCGGTAATCGGTTCTCCGGTGCGACCTTTCCACGCGCCGCTGCGGACGGTGTCCGCGAACGCAAACATCCGCTCGAGCACTTCGTTTACGCCCGGCATGACGTTCTCGCCGTCAACCATGATCGGGGTGTTGCTGCGATTGCGCAGCGCGACGTGAAGCACCGCACGGTTTTCGGTGCTATTGATCTTTTCGCCACGGAACATGGCATCGCGGCGGGCTTGCACGCCGGTTTCGTCGGCAAGCTGACGCAACAGCGCCAGCGTTTCGTCGCTGACACGATTCTTGGAGTAGTCCAGTTGAATCCCGCATGCGTCGGCAACATAACGTTGGGCGCGTGCCGGATCTTCCGAGAACACTTCACGCAGATGCAGTTTCTTCCACTGTTCAGCGTGTTGCGCGAGCGCTTTCCACGCGCCGGTCGAAGAGGGATTCATGGACAACTCCTTATTGATTAGGGGGAGATTACGGTTGGACGGTACCGCGACCGACCACAAAAATTGATACGGCGCGTCGGCCTGCGCCGACGCGCCGTCCTGGCTGAGCAGATCAGTGCTGAGCCAGTGCGCGCTCAAGCGCTACGGCAGCGCCGGTAAAGGCAGGGTAGGCGGAGTGGATGACAAATACGGGCACGGTTTCCAGATAAGGCCGGAATCGTCCCTTGTCTTCGAACCGGCAGCGGAACGGCGAACGGTCGAAGAAGTCACCCAGTCGCGGAATGATACCGCCACCGATGAACACGCCTCCTTTGGCGCCCAGCGTCAGCGCAAGATTACCGGCAATTGTGCCTAACATGCCGCAGAACATGTTGACCGAATCCAAAGCGAGTGCATTGGAGCCGTCTAGGGCGCCGTTGGTGATTGCAGGCGCGTCCAGCCCTGGCGAGGGGAGCCCGCGAACGGCAGCGAGCGATTCGTGCAGCGTGACCAAGCCCGGGCCAGAGATCAGGCGCTCGGCGGAAACGTGCGGGAAGGTCTCGCGCGCCTTGGCGATCACCGCGGTTTCCTCCGCATTTGTGCCCACCATCGTCACATGCCCGCCTTCACCCTCGAGCGGCAGATAGCCTTCGGCGGATGGCACTAAACCGGATACACCCAGGCCGGTACCCGGGCCCAGCACGGCAATGGCCCGGTTTTCTTCGCGCTTGCCGCCGCCAACCTGATGCAACTCGTTGTCGGGCAGGAAGGGTAAGGACAGCGCAAGCGCCGTGAAATCGTTGATGAAGATAAGTCGGGTGAATCCGAGTTGCTGGCGCACGGCGTCGATCGAGAATGCCCAAGTGTGGTTGGTCATCTTGATCCGATCGCCATCGATCGGGTTAGCAATACCGATCGCACCGGAGGTCGGGCGATCTCCGCCGACCTCTGCGAGATAGGCTTCGATTGCCTCCACCGGGCCAGCGTAGTTCGCCCCCGGCAGGGTGCGAATATCCTCGATCGGCCCGCCCTCAGAGCGGATCAGTGCAAAACGAGCGTTTGTGCCACCAATGTCGCCGAGGAGGCGAGGATAGGTGCTAGCGGCACCAGAAGACATGACAGGGGACCCTTTCCTGGTTAAATGCGAATCGAATTGGCAGCCGTTCCACGTCGTGGCCGGCGAGCGCATCGCCGAGCAGTGATCATTTGGCGGCACCGGTAATGTGTACTGCAATGTTGTGGGTGCGGAGCAGACGCGGCGCTGTAAGCGCGATACGCCATCACGGCGCCTTGCTGGTGTTTTCGGTGGCAGGCGTCACCGGAGGCATCGAACAAGCCCGCAGCGATCTGCGGTGAGCCAGGGAACAGTGACGCAGTGTGGCCGTCTTCGCCCATTCCGAGGATGACAACGTCGAACGGGCAGTCCAGTGCCGCCAACGCCCTGCTGGCGAGTCGCGCACCGACAGATGGGGTGTCCGCCTCGAACTTGAGCGGAATGAACCGTGCCACGCTGGCTTTGTCGGCAGGGAGGTGCTTACGCACGAAAAGTTCGTTGCTCTCGGCCCATGCGTTGATGATCGGCGCCACCCAACGCCAAGATCCGATTTCAGCCTTGATTGCGACGAAGGTCTCCGTGCTGCTGTCTGCCGTGATCCCCGATTCTTCGAGATAGCGCTTCACCGGCTGGCCGCCCACTGCGCCCGCGCGGTATTGCCCGCGTACGGTGTTGTTGGCCACCGCTGCGCCGGTAATAGGCTTCAGCGCACGGTGCACCTTGAGCTCTTCGTCACGCACTGCGTCTGGCTCAAGAGAGGCCGACGGTTCCATGGCGGTGATGCAGAGCAACTGCAGCAGATGGTTCTGCACCATGTCACGCATTGCGCCGGTCTTCTCGTAGAACTCGCCACGCGATTCCACGCCCGCTTGCTCGGCCACTGTGATCTGCACGTCGCGCGCCCACTGGCCGCGCCATAGCGGCTCCAGCAATACGTTTCCGAAGCGCAGCGCAAGCAGGTTTTGAACCGGTTCCTTGCCCAAGTAATGGTCAATGCGAAAGATTTGCCGCTCAGCAA
>JAJZLD010000067.1 GCA_021803785.1 Pseudomonadota bacterium
CGCAGCGCCCGGCCGGGCGTTCGCCGTTGCCGAAGCCCTCGCGATTGCCAAAGCTCTCGCCGCGCGGCGCGCGGTCGCCAAAGCTGCGCGGCTCGCTCGCGAACGGTCGGCGGTCGCCAAAGCTACGCTCACCCTGCGGACGACGATCGCCGAAATTGCGATCGCCAAACGGGCGGCCTTCACGACGCTCGCCTTGCGGGCGACGCTCATCCCACTTGCGCGGCGCCGGGCGACGACCGTCACCACGTGCACCCGGCTTGAACTCGGCAACCATGCCTTCGACTTCGGTGATCTTCACCGGGCGGCCGATGAAGCGTTCGATGCCGCGCAGCGCGCCCACATCGTCGCGACCAACAAAGGACACCGCCGTACCCGTGGCGCCAGCGCGGCCAGTACGGCCGATACGGTGCACATAGTCTTCGGCGAACTTCGGCAAATCGAAGTTGAATACATGGGTGATTGCCGGCACATCGATACCGCGGGCGGCGACATCCGTTGCCACCAGCACGCGCACCTCACCGCGACGCAGCTGGTTGAGCATGCGGGTACGTTGGCGCTGCTGCAGGTCGCCGTGCAAGGCAGCCGTGGCATGGCCTTCAGCATCCAGCGCGGCGGCGAGTTCGTCGGCGCTACGCTTGGTCGAGGTGAACACGACGGCTTGGCCGCTGGCTTCACCGTTGAGCCAATGGCTCAGCAGGCGGCGCTTATGGCCGAAGTTGTCGACGAAAACGATCTGCTGGTCGATTGCATCGGTGCGCGCGACTTCGGCCTTCACTTCGATCGTCTGGGGATTCTTTTGCAGTTGCGACGACAGCGACAGCACGGTACGCGACATCGTGGCGGTAAAGCACACGGTCTGGCGATCGGTCGGCAGCTTGGCGGCAATCGCCATCACGTCGTCCGAGAAGCCCATGTCGAGCATGCGGTCAGCTTCGTCGAGCACGAACATTTCGAGGCGCGAAAAGTCCAGACGGCCCGATTGCATCTGGTCCATCAATCGACCCGGCGTCGCAACGAGGATCTCGTGCGGCGTCGAAATGGCGCGGTTCTGTTCGCGGTACGACTCGCCACCGGTCACGCAGATCGTCTTGACGCGATTGAGCTGGCGCGAAAACTGTTTTGCAGCGTTGGCAACCTGTTGCGCAAGTTCGCGGGTCGGTGTGAGCACCAAGATGCGCGGACCGATGCTCTTGGTCTTCGGCGCTGCAGTCAGGCGAGCCAGGGCGGGAAGCAGGAAAGCGGCAGTCTTGCCGGTTCCGGTTGGCGCTGATGCAATCAGGTCGGCGCCTTGCAGCAGCATCGGGATTGCTTTCTGCTGCACAGGGGTTGGTTGAGTCAGGCCTTGCGAGGCAAGGGTGGACTCGAGGGTTTGGCCAAGGCCAAGGTCGGCGAAGCCGATATCGGACATTCAATTCTCCAGTTCGGACAAACAAAAGCCGCCTCGGCGCATGAATCGAACATTCGATTCAGTGGCGCAGAGCCAATAAGGGCTTGCCAAGAGGCAACCCGGGATGGCGCATCGCAATAAACATCGATGCCAACCGGGTATGTCGAACGGGAGAGTCCGGAAACGACGGGAAGCTGGAAATCGATGCGTGCCGGAGATGAAACTAACCGGCAGCCGAGACGAAGTGGTGGATTATGCCACGGTGCGTAGGAAACACCAGCTTTATTTTGCTCGGCAGCGAATCGGACCGTCAGCTACCGCGCAATCGACCAGTCTGGCCGGCACGCAAACCACGGATACTCGGCCCTTCGAGTTCGCGCTCTCCGCGCATGAACACGTTGTCGCGCACCATCACGAAGCCGAGCGCGTTTGCAAGGCTGGTCATCGGGAGATTTGAAGCCAAACAACACAAGCGCACCCGCCGCGCGCCCTGCGCAGCGAGCATGCGAAGCATCCGCTCGCCAAGTCGCCGCGCAAAGCCGTTGCGCTGCGCGCGCGGCAGCACGGAGAAGCTCAACTCCCATGCACCATCCCACTCCGGTGCCGCTTGGGCCAGAGCGACCAGATCGCCATCGGGCGAAACCATGCCGCAAAAAAGATCGCTGGAGAAATCGAGATCCTCTGCAAATCGCAGCAGGGTGGCGTCCGGAAGGATGTGCCCGAAACGCTTATAGCGCGCGCCCGCCGGCAGCGACAACCAGTGTCGCGCGATTGCTTCGGTGTCAGCGGCCGAGAGGCGTCGCAGTTCCCAATCCCGGCGCGGAGGCGTTTGGCTCGGCCAACTCATGATGGTGCGCATGATCCACCAAAACGCAGAGCGCGGCCACCTCGCCGCGCACCGCCGCTGACGCGGATCAGTTTGACCGCGCAAAGTGTTCCGGATGCCACAGCGCCCACTGCCACCGAAACGATCACTGCACCGGTCGCAATGCCCTACGCTTGACCAAATAACGCCCAGAAGCAACGGAGCCCCCCGCCGATGCAGCCAAGCAACTCGAGCGATTCAACATGCGAAGTGGACCGCTTGCTCACGCATTACGGCGAAATTACGCACAACCCAGCGGGCCAGCGGTGGCAGCGTCGCTTGACGAGAAACCGGGTTGATGCTTTGTCGCTGACCGCGTCGCGCCCAACTGCCGCGCGCACCACATCGATCGTCAGCCCGGCACGAGGCGCGGATCCCCAAAGGCCAGCCGCCGGCATAGGCTTGCGCGAAGGTGTCACACGCAGCGGGACGTGATCTCGAAAGAGAGCAAATTGGCGATTCGCGTGAGGTTGTCGCCAGCGAAATTGAGCAACGCATGCGCGCTAAAAAACCTCATTTTTTGCCACCGCAATCGGTCAGCATCGACCATTGGACAAGGTTGGAACGCGTGGCGGACGTCTCGACTATCGTTCAAGCCAACGCAAGTGAGCACACCGGAGGCTCGTATCGCGCATAATCCTTGGCGAGCGCGTCGCCGCCGTATACCTTAGCGGCTTGATGTAGCGGCCGAGACGCCGCGAAATTCCGCGCCTTGCTCGACGGGCGCGATAGCCTGAAAGCCCTGCCATGCAAATCACTGAACAACTCCGCGCCGAAATTCTGCGCAACGTCGCCGCTTCGCTTGCCGAAGACATTGGTACCGGCGACCTCACCGCCCGCCTGATTCCCGCAGACCGCAATGCACGCGGTCGCGTGATTACCCGCCAAGCCGCAGTCCTGTGCGGCACCGAATGGTTTTCCGCCACTTTCGCTGCGCTGGAACCGGATAGCACGATCGTGTGGCACGCAAAGGACGGCGACCGAATCGAGCCCGGTCAATTGCTGTGCGATGTGCTGGCCACCGCGCGATCGCTGCTCACTGCCGAGCGCACTGCACTGAACTTCCTGCAACTGCTCTCAGCAACGGCGACCACGACCAGCGCTTACGTCGAAGCAGTAGCTGGCACGAAGGCGAAGATTGTTGATACGCGCAAGACCTTGCCTGGGCTGCGTCTCGCGCAGAAGTACGCAGTCGCCGTCGGCGGTGGCACTAACCATCGCGTCGGTCTGTACGATGGAATCCTGATCAAGGAAAACCACATCATTTCGGCTGGAAGCATCACAAAAGCGGTGGAAGCAGCGCGCGCCATTGCCCCTTCAAATGTCTTCATAGAAGTGGAGGTCGAAAACCTCAAGGAACTGCGCGAGGCGATCGACGCCGGAGTCCGGATGGTGCTGCTCGACAACATGTCGCTCGATGAAATGCGCGAGGCCGTGAAGCTGACTGCCGGGCGTGCTGAACTAGAAGCCAGCGGCGGCGTCGGCCTTGAGGATGTACGAGCGATTGCCGAGGTGGGTGTGGATCGGATCTCCATCGGTCGCCTGACCAAGGATGTCCATGCGATTGACTTGTCTCTGCGACACACCGAGCGCTGAGATTGCGCCTGAAGCGCAATGCCAATCTGGCTTGCCGCAAAGGCGCTTTAAGACTATATATGCTGATCGACTTTGGCCGCCCCTTTTGAGCACGTCTGTCCCGTGAGGGGTGGATTCAGGAATCGCCTCGATGTCCGTCTTCTTTGTCGCCTACTACATCGTCTCCATCATCGTACTGGTGCTGCACTTCACCGGATTCCTGAGTCGCCATAACATCGAATGGCTGATCTATATTCTGGCAATCACTGTTTTCCCCGCCGTGATCTACCTTTAGTCGGGCGGGTGCCACAATAAAGAACGGCCGGATTCCCCCGGCCGTTCTCGATTTTGAAGCGTTAGAATAATCGATCGAGTTAGCGATCAGCCCACATGCGCTGCGATGAAGGCTTTGATCGCATCAGCGTCTGCATCCATCACCTCAACACGCTGCGGCAACGATTCAATACCCTCGTAGCCAACCGGACGTGCAGGCTGACGGCCAAGCGCTTCCTGAATGGTCTGCTCGAATTTAGCCGGCAAAGCGGTTTCAAGAACCACCATCGGGATGCCAGCCTCACGATGCTCGGCCGCAACCTTGAGCGCATCGGCCGTGTGCGGGTCGACCGTGATGGCGTAGCGTTCCGCGTGGCACGAATTGTCGCCAAACGGTCTGAATGAGAGCTGCTGCCTGATACGAAACCGTAGTCCGCAATCTTCGAGAAATACGGCGTCCCAGACAGATCAAACGCCCCGCCCGCATCAACCTTGGCCCACAGATCACGCACCACGTCGGCGTCGCGGCCCACCAGATCGAAAACAAAGCGTTCGAAATTCGATGCCTTCGAGATATCCATCGACGGACTGGACGTGGCGTGCGTTTCTGCCGTGCCACGCGGACGATAGACGCCGGTGCGGAAAAACTCGTCGAGCACATCGTTTTCGTTCGTCGCCAACACCAGCTTACGAATCGGCAAGCCCATCATGCGTGCGATATGGCCAGCACAGATGTTGCCGAAATTGCCAGACGGCACAGCAAACGAGACCTCTTCGCCGGCCGCCTTCGTGACGGCAAAGTAGGCCTTGAAGTAGTACACCACCTGGGCCGACACACGCGCCCAGTTTATCGAGTTGACGGTACCGATCGCGTATTTGCGCTTGAACGCCAGGTCGTTCGACACCGCCTTCACCACGTCCTGTGCATCGTCAAACATGCCGCGGACAGCGATGTTGAAGATGTTCGCATCCTGCAGCGAATACATCTGGGCGCGCTGGAACGGACTCATGCGGCCATCGGGCGACAGCATGAATACGCGCACGCCGCGCTTGCCGCGCATCGCGTACTCGGCCGCCGAACCGGTATCGCCGGAAGTGGCACCAAGAATATTGAGTGACTGGCCCGTCTTGTCCAACGCGTACTCGAACAGGTTGCCAAGCAGCTGCATGGCCATGTCCTTGAACGCCAGCGTCGGCCCGTTGGAGAGTTCCAGCAAGTGCAGGCCCGGCTCCAGCGTGGTCACGGGCGTGATTTCACCCGTTTTGGTCGCATCGCGGGCATTGCAGTAAACCTGAGCGGTGTAGGTGCGATTGATCAGCGCCCGCAGATCATCGGCCGGAATGTCGTCCGCAAAACGCGACAGGACGGCAAACGCGAGCTCCGGATAGCTCAGCCCGCGCAGTGACTCCAACTCTTCTGGCGTGAAGCGCGGATAGCTTTCCGGCATCGCCAGACCGCCATCCTCCATCAAGCCACCGAGCAGGATGTCGAGAAAGTGCATCGGCGCGGCCTTGCCGCGCGTCGAGACGTAGTTCATCGCCATGTCAGTTGCCCAGCTCTTCCAGACGGATTTTGGTGACCGCACCATCGACAGTAGCGAGCTGCTCGATACGCTCGATCGCAGCGACAACGTTGCGCTCCAACACCTTATGCGTCAGCAGGATGATGCTGGCCTTGTCGACACCTTCCGGCGGCTCCTTCTGAATCATGGCTTCGATCGAGATACCGTGGTCGGCAAGGATGCGTGCGACATCAGCCAGCACACCCGGACGATCGAAGACCTGCATGCGCAGGTAGAACGAGGTTTCGACATCGCCAATCGAGAGAATCGGGAGTTCGAAGACCTGATCAGCCTGGAACGCAAGGTGCGGCACCCGGTGCTCGGGGTCCGACGTGTGCATGCGCGTCACATCAACGAGATCGGCGACTACTGCACTCGCCGTCGGTTCGGCGCCTGCGCCGCGACCGTAGTACAAGGTGTGCCCAACCGCATCGCCCTTCACCAGCACGGCGTTCATCACGCCCTCTACGCTGGCAATCAGACGACGCTCGGGAATCAGTGTCGGATGCACGCGCAGTTCCACGCCACGCGGCGTGCGACGCGTAATGCCGATCAGCTTGATCCGATAGCCGAGTTGCTCGGCGTACATGATATCTTCGCGAGTCAGCTTCGAGATGCCTTCAACGTAGGCTTTGTCGAACTGCATCGGGATGCCAAAAGCGATCGCACTCATGATTGTCAGCTTATGTGCGGCGTCGACACCCTCGACGTCAAACGTCGGGTCGGCTTCGGCATAGCCCAGTTCCTGAGCGGCCTTCAGCGCGGTCTCGAACGAAACCCCTTTGTCCCGCATCTCGGTCAGGATGTAGTTCGTGGTGCCGTTGATGATGCCGGCGATCCATTCGATTCGGTTCGCGGTCAGGCCTTCACGCAGCGCCTTGATGATCGGGATGCCGCCTGCGACGGCAGCCTCAAAGGCCACCATAACGCCCTTCTTCTGGGCTGCAGCAAAGATCTCGTTGCCATGCAGGGCGAGCAACGCCTTGTTGGCCGTCACGACGTGCTTGCCATTGGCAATCGCTTCGAGCACCAGCTCACGAGAAATACCATAGCCGCCGATCAATTCGACCACGATGTCGATTTCGGGGTCACGGACAACCTCGAACGCGTCGGCCGTAATCCGGGCCTTGTCGCCCACCACCTTTTTGGCGAGCTCCACGTTGCGGTCCGCTACCGACGCAATTCGAATGGGACGCCCGGCGCGACGCGTGATTTCTTCCTGATTCCGGGACAGCACGGTAAATGTGCCGCCACCGACGGTCCCAATGCCCAGCAGGCCAACGTTGATCGGTTTCATGACAGGTGTTTCTTGAAATTGATGGAGGGAGTTAATCAAGCTTCTGCGGAAAGGGAAGCAGTACGCACCACTGCGCGGCGTACCCGGTTCAAACAACGCGGTGCGATAGTCCGAGCCGAATGCTTCCGAACTCAAAGCCGGAGTCAGGTGGTGACCCACCCCCGGTGAGTGAGACGCCCCGTTGGTTACGAGGTCGTCGGACAGATACTTCTCGCCAAGGGCGGAATCCGCATGGTTCCGAACGATGGCCAACAGATTGTCGGACGCCACCAACTTGCCGGTGCCGTCCCATAAAGCAGACAGTTTAGCGTTTTCAACCGCCATGCCGTTTCCGATATTGCTCGAGGAAGCGTGCGATACGCCCAATTGCCTCGCGCAAATCGTCTTCGTGCGGCAGAAAAACGACGCGGAAATGGTCTGGCGTCGGCCAGTTGAAGCCCGTCCCTTGAACAACCAGCACCTTCGACTCCTCCAATAGTTCGAGGATGAACTGTTGGTCGTTCTCGATCGGATAGAGATTAGGATCCAGCCGTGGGAAGCAGTACAGCGCTGCCTTCGGCTTGACACAGCTAACCCCGGGAATCTGATTGAGCAGATCAACTGCAATGTCGCGCTGGCGTGTCAGCCGACCGCCGGGCGCCACCAGGTCCTTGATGCTCTGGTAGCCACCGAGCGCGGTCTGGATTGCCAGCTGGCCCGGCGTGTTCGAGCACAGGCGCATCGAGGCGAGCATATTCAGCCCCTCGATATAGTCCGCCGCGCGGCGTTTGTCGCCCGATACGACCATCCAGCCGGCACGATAGCCGCAGGAACGGTAGTTCTTCGAAAGGCCGTTGAAGGTCACGAAGAGCACATCTTCAGCCAGGGACGCGATGCTGGTATGTACTTCGCCGTCAAAGAGCGTTTTGTCGTAGATCTCATCGGCGAATACGATCAGGCCGTGCTCGCGGGCGATGTCGACGATGGCTTGTAGCGTTTCGACCGGATACAGCGCCCCCGTCGGGTTATTCGGATTGATCACCACGATGCCCTTAGTGTTGGGCGTGATCTTGCGGCGGATATCGTCGAGATCAGGCAGCCAACCCGATGACTCATCACACAGGTAATGCCGCGGCGTACCACCCGACAGGCTCACCGCGGCAGTGTAGAGCGGGTAGTCGGGTGCCGGCAGGAGCACCTCGTCACCTGAATTCAGGAGCGCCTGCATGCTCATGACAATCAGTTCAGACGCACCATTACCGATGTACACGTCGTCTACGGTGACGCCGGTGATGGCCTTTTCCTGCGTGTAATGCACGATCGCCTTGCGCGGCGCGAACAGCCCCTTGGAATCGGTGTAACCCGCCGCGTCCGGCAGGTTGCGGATCATGTCCTGCACGATCTCATCAGGAGGAAGCAAGCCGAACGGAGCAAGATTGCCAATGTTCAGCTTGATGATCTTCTGCCCCTCTTCCTCCATTTGCCGTGCACGCGCCAAAACCGGGCCACGAATGTCGTAGCAAACGTTAGAGAGCTTCGCCGACTTGTGAAGCGGGCGCGCGGCGCGGGCGGCGGCCACCGACTCAAGTCCGTGTTCGCCCGTAATCCGCAACAGATTTCCCGCAGTCATAGTCTTCTCCACGCATCATCCGCCCTCGACTAAACGCCAAGGCGCGGCAAATCAAAAGGTTATAATCCTAGCCAAGCCTCACCACTGCCGCAATCGCGGTGCAACAAACGATGAAACTCAACCTCGATCTGTCGGCTGGAACCAACGTCGTAACTGCGCACGGAGCAGGCTTCATTGCCATCAACGGTCAGCGACATACGGCGAGCCTGGTTGTTGGCCCCGAGTTGCTGGACACGGCATGGGGCAAGGATCGCTTCGAGTCGCTCACGATTGAGGATTTTGCCGCCCTCGCAAACCACGAGGCAGTCATTACCCTGATTGGCACCGGTCAGCGGCAGCGTTTCCCGTCACCCCAAATGCTCAGACCCTTGATTGATGCACAGCGCGGTTTCGAGATCATGGACACCGCCGCTGCATGCCGGACCTACAACATCCTCGCCGCAGAGGGCCGTAAGGTGATCGCAGCAATGATCATTGAATCAGCAGCTTAAAGGCATACGCTTTGCGGCCATTTGCGGAGCACGATCAGGCTCGGCTACTCTGGCGCGGAATCCATCCATGGAGACTGCGATGACAGGATCGAAAGCGCCCGAATTCTCCCTCCCCGCGACCGGCGGCAAGACCATCAGTCTCGCTGATCTTGCCGGTCACACAGTGGTGCTCTACTTCTACCCCAAAGACAACACGCCCGGTTGCACAACCGAGGGCGAGAACTTTCGTGACCTGCATGATGAGTTCGTGAAGCGTGGCGCCATTGTTCTTGGCGTTTCACGTGACAGCATCAAGTCGCATGAGAGCTTCAAGAGCAAGAAAGAACTCCCGTTCGACCTGCTGTCCGATCCTAACGAAACGCTGTGTGAAGCGTTTGGCGTCATGAAGGTGAAGAACATGTACGGCAAGGAGGTCCGCGGCATCGAACGCAGCACCTTCGTCATCAACGCGAAAGGCGAGATCTGCCGCGAGTGGCGAGGCGTCAAGGTTCCCGGTCACGCGCAGGAAGTACTCGACTTCGTCACGTCGCTCTGACCCCTCCTGTCTTTCGAACTTACGCGGAAGTTCTAGCTCATGAACGCAAAACGCCAGCCAGCCAGCACAGCCGCCAAGACGAAGCTCTTCGTGCTCGACACCAACGTCTTGATGCACGACCCGAACTGTCTCTACCGGTTCGAAGAACACGACGTCTTCATTCCCATCCAGACACTAGAAGAACTCGACGCTCACAAAAAAGGCATGTCGGAGGTGGCACGCAACGCGCGCCAAGCGAGCCGCATGATGGATGACATCGTAACCTCCGCACCCAACGGCATCGAGACCGGCATCGAACTGACAGAACCGTCGCGAGAACTCGCAACCGGCCGCCTTTTCCTGCAAACCGAGGCGATTCCGATCCAACTACCGCTGAACGTACCGACAGCCAAAGCCGACAACCAGATTCTGGCGGTCGTTCATTATCTGGCGACCAAGTTCCCGAAGCGGCCAGTCATCTTGGTGTCGAAAGACATCAACATGCGCATCAAAGCCCGCGCTATGGGGCTCGATGCACAGGACTACTTCAACGACAAAGTCCTGGAAGACACTGACCTGCTCTACACCGGCGTCAGAGAATTGCCGGCGGACTTCTGGGATACGCATGGCAAGGACATGGAGTCGTGGAAGGAGAATGGCCGCACGCTTTACAAGTTGCGTGGTCCGCTTTGCGCCGAGTTGGTGGTCAACGAATTTGTGTATCAGGAGGGCGAACGGCCGCTCTACGCGCTGGTTAAGGAAAGGACTGGGTCGACCGTCGTCCTTGAAACGCTGATCGACTTCTCGCATCAGAAGAACAACGTCTGGGGCATCACGGCACGAAATCGGGAACAAAATTTCGCGCTGAATCTGCTGATGAACCCGGACGTCGATTTCGTCTCGCTGCTCGGCCAGGCCGGCACCGGCAAGACGCTGCTCACGCTCGCGGCAAGCCTGACTCAGGTGCTGGAAACCAAGCGCTACAGCGAAATCATCATGACGCGCGTGACCGTTCCGGTTGGTGAGGACATTGGTTTTCTACCCGGCACCGAGGAAGAAAAAATGGCGCCATGGATGGGCGCGCTCGAGGACAACCTTGATGTGCTCAACGGTAACGCCGAAGATGGTGGCCACTATGGTGGCGAATGGGGGCGTGCCGCGACACGCGACCTCATCCGTACCCGGATCAAGATCAAGAGCCTCAACTTCATGCGGGGTCGCACCTTCATCAACAAATTCCTGATCATCGACGAAGCGCAGAACCTAACGCCCAAACAGATGAAAACGCTGATCACACGTGCCGGCCCCGGCACTAAGGTGGTCTGCCTCGGCAACATCGCGCAGATCGACACACCGTATCTGACCGAAGGAAGCTCAGGCCTGACCTATGTGGTTGATCGGTTCAAAGGATGGGCTCATAGCGGCCATATCACCTTGCAGCGAGGCGAGCGCTCGCGGCTTGCCGACTGGGCAGGGGAAGTTCTGTGAGTGACGCGCCGCGCCCGGAATCCGCTGCGGCTCGGCGCCATTGGCGGCGCACCCTCGCGCTGACGTTGGCGTTACTGGCAGTATGGTTTGTTGTAACGCTGGTAACCAGCTTCATGCCCGAGCGCTTGAACGAATGGGAATTTATCGGGTTTCCGCTTGGCTTTTATTTTGCAGCGCAGGGCGCACTGTTGATCTACCTGGCGATTGTGGGCGTGCACACTTGGGCCATGAATCGCCTCGATCAGCGGTACAAGGACGCGCGGGACGAATAATCCCCATGTGTCGCCATCAGATCACTTAGGCAGCGAAGCGACGCTCGCCGGGGACGGCATCGTCCAGCACCCAATTGCGAACCGCCGTACGGCCGGGCAATTGCTCCACCCGCCAGTGGGCAAGCTTCACCCCCGTACCCGCCAGTTCTGCGAGGGCACGGGATCGAGCCGGATGTAATGGCTCGTCTGCGCGGTCCAGAACCACAACCGCCAAAGGCCTAAAATCCTTTCGGCAGACAACGAAGTCTAATACAGCCAGCCCAAGTTGCTCACGGCGGGGCAAGAGCTTTGCACTGCTAACATGTGTCAGCACTTCAAATTCGGGGAGCGCAACCTTCAAGAGTAGGTAAACAAGGCGCTCTTCCCGCGCTAGCAGTTCCGTCTCCATCGGACTTGCCTTGTTGGTTTTGGGAGACTGCACGGTATTCGGCGCCGCGTCTGGCGCTTTGTTCGGTCCACCGATATCGGCCGATGCGGCGAGGAGGAACTGCTCTTCCCTTGATGAGGCATGCACGCGTGCTACCTCGATCGCCCGCATGCAGCGGCGTACCGACCAGACACCGAGCACCAGGAAGCCGAGAAATAGCAGGTAAGAAAACACCTTCATGGAAGGGGACCCAGGCAGCGAGACAATGTGCGTGATTTTACGAGTATTCCAACGGAATGCGTCGACCCGGCCAACAATCTGCGACAAATGGGCACACGTCAACACAAAATCAAGGGTTTACCGCTAACGCTCGCCAAGTTATAGTGACGGGATGCGCATAAAAACAACACTCTGTATTGCGTGTCTGGCTTTTCCATCCA
>JAJZLD010000411.1 GCA_021803785.1 Pseudomonadota bacterium
AACGGCGCCATCGGGCGCCGTTTTTATTCAGGCTGTGCTCGGCGATGCGATCACCCCGTCGTAGCCTCGAAGCCCAGCATCTCAGCCGCATGGGTGCGCGTCGTTTCGGTAATCCGCTCACCGCCCAGCATTCGAGCGATTTCATCGATACGGGCGGCGGCATCCAGCACTTGAACGCGGGAGTGTGTCGCCCCGTCGCGCGACTCCTTGGAGATTTTCCACTGCCAATCCGCCCGCGCGGCAACCTGTGGCAGGTGGGTCACACACAGCACCTGACAGCGCCTGCCAAGCTCGCTGAGTCGCCGCCCGACCACCTCGGCAACACGGCCGCCGATGCCGACATCGACCTCATCAAAAACGAGCGTCGGCACCGCTTGCGCCTCGCTGGCAATCACCTGAATCGCAAGCCCGATCCGGGAAAGCTCGCCACCCGAAGCCACTTTAGCAAGCGGGCGGGGTTCCTGATGCGGATTGGCCGCAACCAAGAACTCAACCACTTCCTGACCGTGCGCGCCGCCGGACGGCGCTTCAGCAAGCCGAATCTCGAACCGGCCGCCAGCCATCGCCAGATCTTGCATCGCTTCGGTAACACTTGATCCAAGTGAGGCGGCCGCGACGCGCCGGCGCTCGCTGAGCTCGGCAGCCAGCGCGCGGTATGCAGTGCGCGCTTCCGACTCTGCCAACGCGAGCGCATTGAGGTCGCTGGCCCGTTCGATCAGGGCCAGGCGTTCGCCCCATTCCGCCTCGAGAGCAGGGATCTCCTCCGGCGCCACGCGATACTTGCGCGCAAACTGTGTCACCGCCGCAATGCGCCGCTCGCATTCGGCCAGCGCTTCCGGATCAAGCTCCATTCGGTCGCGATAGCGTCGAAGCTCGGCTACCGCCTCGCCAAGTGCGATACCCGCGCCATCAAGCAATTCGGCGATCGGCGTGAGGTGGCCGTCAAACCGGGCCAACTCCGCCATGCGGGCGGCGAGCCGTTCGACCTCGGTCGCGATCGCCAGCTCACCCTCGTCCAAGGCGTCCAGCGCAGCGCCCGCACCCTCGATCAAGCCCGCGGCGTGCGACAAGCGTTGATGGTCCGCATTGGTTTGCTGCCATTCGGCTTGCGAAAATGCGAGCGTGCGCGCTTCACTCAATTGCCATTCGAGCATCTCGCGCTCGCGTGCGGTCGCCTCGCCTTCGGCTGCAGCAGTCTCGAGCGCACGAACCGCCGCTTGCCAGGCCCGCCAGGCCGCCGACACCTCCTTGGCCAAGGCCGTTGCACCAGCATGCGTATCGAGCAGCTCTCGCTGCGCGTCGCCTCGCAGCAAGGCATGGTGCGCATGCTGACCGTGAATATCGGCCAGCAGCTCGCCGAGGGATTTGAGCTGCGCCGCCGTGACGGGCGATCCGTTCACATAGCAACGCGAACGACCACCTCCATCGACTACGCGACGGACCAGCACCTCGGTATCGGTTTCAAGGTCGTTTTCGCTCAACCAAGCGACGACCGGGCCCACCGATGCACAATCGAACACGCCTGAAATTTCGGCGCGCTCACAGCCCGCCCTCACCATGGCGCTATCGGCGCGATCGCCAAGCAACAGCGACAGCGCATCCAGCAGAATCGATTTGCCCGCCCCGGTCTCGCCTGTGAGCACACCGAAGCCGGGCGCGAATTCAAGGTCGAGTTGATCGACCAGGACAAAGTCTCGGATCGTCAGACGACGTAACACGGTAAATCCTTCAGGGAAGTCGTGGCGCAGCGCTCCAGTGGAGCTTTTGGCGCAGGATTGAGTAGTAGCTGTAACCAGGCGGGTGCAACAGGGTCACGATGTGATCCGAGCGCCAGATGCGTATCCGATCGCCGGCGCGGGCATCGAAGCGCGCCTGCCCATCGAAATGCACGCGCGCGTCATGCGGTGGCTGCACCACAACTTCGATTCGGCAATCGTCCGACACCGTAATCGGCCGGTGAGTCAGCGCGTGCGGACACAAAGGAACCAGGGCGATACCCGTCACGCCCGGGTGAAGAATGGGGCCGTTGGCTGACATGGCATATGCCGTGGACCCAGTCGGGGTGCACACGATGATGCCATCCGATCGCTGGTGATAAACAAACTCGCCATCGAGATGCAGTTCGAACTCGATCATGCGACCGATCTCGCCCTTGCTGACCACCGCATCGTTCAGCGCCATGGTGTGGAACACGCGATCTCCCGCGCGCACGACTTCTGCCTCAAGCAACATACGGGTGTCGTGCCGCGCACGGCCAGCGAGGATTGCACCGACGTGCTCGAACATGTCTTCGCGCGGAATATCTGTGAGAAAACCAAGGCGCCCCTGGTTGACGCCGACCAACGGCACAGCATGGCTCGCGAGTCGCCGCGCGGCGGTCAGAAGTGTTCCGTCGCCGCCCAGCACGATGGCAAGGTCTGCCTTGGCTCCAATCTCGTCGAACGCTGCAACGCGAAATTCACCGCCGATGCCCGTAGCACTCGCGGTACCCTGCTCGATCAGCACTTCGCAAGCGCGCTCGCGCAGGA
>JAJZLD010000412.1 GCA_021803785.1 Pseudomonadota bacterium
CGCGGTGCGCGCTGCTGCTGCCCGCCCGACATCTCGCCGGGAAACTTGCTCGCATGCGCCTTTAGACCGACGCGGTCGAGCAACTTGAGGCCCTTGTCGCGAGCTTCGTCGATGTTGCGGCCGAGCACCTTGGTCTGCGCGATCGTCAGGTTCTCGATGATGCTCATGTGCGGGAACAGCTCGAAGTGCTGGAACACCATGCCAACGCGTGCGCGCAGCTTGGGCAGATCCGTCTTCGCGTCGCCGACGGAGATGTCGTCAACGATAATGTCGCCCTTCTGAAAAGGCTCAAGGCCGTTGACGCACTTGATCAGCGTGGACTTTCCCGAGCCTGAGGGCCCGCAGACCACGACGACCTCACCTTTTTTGACCTGCGTACTGCAATCGGTCAGCACCTGGAACTGGCCGTACCATTTGGAGATGTTGCGGATATCGATCATCGACATGGGGGCAATCCGTTAGCGAATGATGGCAATGCGCTTCTGCAGGTGCTTCACAAGCATCGACAGGCTGAAGCAGATCGCGAAATAGATCAGGGCGACAAACAGGTACATCTCGATCGGCCGGTTGTAGTTCTTGCCGGTGACCTCGGCGGCCTTCAGCAGATCGCTGGCGCCGATGGCGTAAACGAGTGAGGTGTCCTGGAACAAGATAATGGTCTGCGTCAGCAGCACCGGCAGCATGTTGCGGAAGGCCTGCGGCAGCACGACGATCTTCATCGCCTGCCAGTAGGTCATGCCGAGCGCAAAGCCGGCGCTCACCTGCCCGCGCGGCACGCTCTGAATACCGGCGCGCATGATCTCGGAGTAATACGCCGCCTCGAACGCAGTGAAGGTGATCAGTGCAGAGTTCTCTGCCCCCATTGGTGCGCCGGTGAACAGCGGGATCAGGAAGAAAAACCACAGGATCACCATGAGCAGCGGGATCGAACGCATGGCGTTCACATAGGCCGTTGCTGCGGCTGCCAGCACCGGGCCGCCTGAAAGGCGGGCAAGAGCCAGCAATGTGCCGAGCACGATGCCGCCGCTCATGGCGACGACAGTGAGTTTTAAGCTGTACAGCAGACCTTTCCAGATGAAGGGCAGGCCCGGGCCGATAATGGAAAAGTCGAGATGATCGAGCATCGTCGTCCCCTTACTTGGCGCCGGTGATGTAGCCGGGCACGCGGGTTCGTTTCTCGATGAAGGTCATCGCACGATTCGCGGCAAACGCGCAGAGTGTGTAGAGGATGGTCGCGGCGAGCAGGCTCTCAAAAACCTGGCCGGATTCTTCGATCATCTGGCGTGAAATGAAGGTCAGCTCCATCAGCCCGATGGCAAACGCCACTGCGGAGTTCTTGATGATGTTCATGAACTCGGAAGTCAGCGGCGGAATCACGATGCGGAAGGCCATCGGCAGCAACACGTAACGATAGGTTTGTGCGAGCGTGAAGCCCATCGCCAGCCCGGCCATCTTCTGCCCGCGCGGCAAGCTCTGGATGCCGGCGCGCACCTGTTCGGCGACGCGCGCAGAGGTAAACAGGCCAAGACAGATCGTTGCGGTAAAGAACTCCTTCGCCGGCATATCCTGCTTCACCCATCGCGACAGCTCGGCGGGAAGGAATTCGGGCACGACGAAGAACCACAGAAAGAGTTGCACCAGCAGTGGCACATTGCGGAAGCCTTCGACCCAGACATTGCCGATTGTCACCAACCAGCGGTTTGGCGTGGTGCGCAGCGTACCGATCAATGCGCCAAGGACCAGCGCGATGATCCAGGAGGACATCGATACTGCCATCGTCCAGCCGAGCGCCGAGATGATCCAGTCGAGATAGGTCTCGTCGCCGGAGCTGACTTGCTCGAGATAGATGCCCCAGTTCCAGTGGTAATTCATTGTGGTGGGCTACCTGGTTTGCTCAAGCAGCCCAGCGGGCTGCGGTGGATATGGGCGGCGCCCCGCACGGGGCGCCGCAGAGCCGCGGGGCGGCTTACTTCTTGTTGTACTGCTCGGCCGGTGCGTCGTTCGGCGTCTTCAGCGCGGCCTTGAGGGCTTCGCTCATCGGCAGGTTCAGGTTCGCGTTCTTCGGCGGAATCGGCTGCGTGAACCATTTGGTGTAAAGCTTCTCGACTTCGCCGCTCTTGATCAGGTCACGTACGGCGGAGTGAACCAGCCCTTTGAACTGCGGATCGTCCTTGCGGAACATGATCGCGATTGGTTCGACCGACAGCGGTTCGCCCACGACCGCGTATTCGCCGGGGTTCGGTGAGGTCGCAATCAGCCCGGCCAGCAGGTTGTCGTCCATCACGAATGCGACAGCGCGGTCGGACGCCAGCATCAGGAAGCTGTCGGCGTGGTCCTTGCCATACACCTCCCTGAAATTCAAACTCTTGCCCTTCTCATGCGCGCGCATCAGCTGAACCGACGTCGTGCCGGTTGTGGTTGCCACCGGCTTGCCGTCGAGTTGCGCCAGGCTGGTGATGCCGGAAGACTTCTTCACCGCCATGCGCACCGTGGTGACGTACGTCGTCGTCTTGCCGGAACT
>JAJZLD010000413.1 GCA_021803785.1 Pseudomonadota bacterium
TGCTGGCCGGACGATCGGGTGGTAAGCAAAGACCGCTACGACGATTGGCGTTCGCAGGGTGAATAAAGCATACCCGTGATTCGGGAAAAAGTCAGCCTGGGCGCAGGTCAGCCCCTGCGCCCAGTCTTGAAAACCTCAGGCAATCAGGTCCAGCAGCTTCTGCGGCAAAGGAGCGGATTTGCCGGTCTTCAGGTTGATCCACACGGCTTTGGCCTCGCCCGTTGCGTAGGTTTTGCCGGTCGTGGCGTCGACGAGTTCATAGCGCGTCTGGACGCTGGAGCGCCCCGGATCACCGACATAGAGCTTTACCCGCACGGTTGCGGGATAATTGATCGGTTGCAGGAAGGTGCAGGCGGCGTGAACGATCACCGGCACCTGAGGCTCGGCGGGGTCGCAGACGAAACCCTGCTTGTCGAGCCACTCCACGCGCGCCTGTTCCATGAAGCGGAAGAACACGGTGTTGTTGACGTGTCCGAGCGCGTCCTGATCGCCCCAGCGAACTGGGATGTCGCATTCGTGTAGCAAGGTGCCAGCGTTGTCCTGCATGTTCTGTCTCCGGGTTTTCGCGCCTTGATTCGAGGCGCATCACGGGGGTAATCTACCATACCGTACCGTATGGTAAATGACGTTTTGCGGACACCGGTCGCGCAGACGGGCTGAATTTTCCAGGAGCGTAGGAATGGAACGCGAGTCGATGGAATTCGACGTGCTGGTGGTGGGTGGCGGGCCTGCGGGCCTGTCGGCGGCGATCCGCATCAAGCAGCTGGCACAGGAGAAAGGTCAGGACTTCAGCGTCTGCCTGATCGAGAAAGGCGCCGAGATCGGTGCCCACATCCTGTCTGGCGCGGTGATGGATCCGCGCGCGATCAACGAACTGTTTCCCAACTGGAAGGAACTCGGCGCCCCGCTCGAAACCGCCGTCACGCAAGACCGCGTGCTGTTTCTCTCCGAATCCGGCGCTACCGAGGTACCGCACTGGGCCACGCCGGCCACGCTGAAGAACGACGGCAACTACATCATCAGCCTCGGTATGCTGGCACGCTGGCTGGGCGAGCAAGCCGAAGCGCTGGGTGTCGAGGTTTATCCGGGTTTCGCCGGCGCGCAGGTGCTCTACGACGAGCAGGGCCGCGTCAAGGGCGTCATCACCGGCGACATGGGCGTAGGCCGTGACGGCAAGCCGGGCGCCAACTTCCAACCTGGCATGGAGCTGCACGCGAAGTACACGCTATTCGCTGAAGGCTGCCGCGGCCACCTCGGCAAGCAGCTCGAAGCGAAGTTCAACCTGCGTGATGGCGTTGATCCGCAGACCTACGGCATCGGCATCAAGGAGCTGTGGGAGGTGAAGCCGGAGAAGTTCCAGAAAGGTCTGGTGCTGCACTCAGCTGGCTGGCCGATGACCCCCGACACCTACGGCGGCGGGTTCATGTACCACTACAGCGAGAATCTGGTAGCAATCGGCTTTGTGGTAGGCCTCGGGTACAGCAACCCGTATCTGTCGCCGTTCGAGGAGTTTCAGCGATACAAGACGCATCCGTCTATCAAGGGTTACTTCGACGGCGCCAAACGTATTGCCTACGGCGCGCGTGCAATCGCAGCCGGCGGCGTGCAAAGCCTGCCCAAGCTCACCTTCCCAGGGGGCGCGCTGATCGGTGATGACGCGGGCTTCCTCAATGCTGCGCGGATCAAGGGCTCCCACGCGGCGATCAAAAGCGGCATGATGGCCGGTGAAGCCGCCTTCGAGGCGCTCGCCGCCGGCCGCGCACAGGACGAGCTGGTCGCCTATCCGGCGGCCTACAAGCAATCCTGGCTGTTCGACGAACTGTATCGGGCGCGCAACTTCAAACCGTACATGGCCAAGGGCCTGTGGCTCGGCTCCCTGCTCTACGGCATCGACCAGCAACTACTGCGTGGCAAGGCACCGTGGACGCTGCACAACACCGCCGATCACACTAAGCTGAAGAAGGCATCGGAGTGCGCCCCGATCACCTACCCGAAACCCGACGGCGTGCTGACCTTCGACCGCCTCTCATCGGTGTTCCTGTCGAACACCAACCACGAGGAAGATCAGCCCTGCCACCTTCAGCTGAAGGACGCCAGCGTGCCGGTGAAGGTGAACCTCGCGGAGTACGACGCACCGGAACAACGTTACTGCCCGGCTGGCGTTTACGAAATCGTCCGCGAAGAGGCCGGCCCGCGCCTTCAGATCAACGCACAGAACTGCGTGCACTGCAAGACATGCGACATCAAGGATCCGACGCAGAACATCGTGTGGGTCGTGCCGCAGGGCGGTGAGGGGCCGATCTACCAGCAGATGTAAGGTCGATTGCGGTATCAAGGCGAGCACGGCCTTCGCCCGTGCTCGCCTCAGCCTTTTTGATCTGGCTGCTTAAGCCTTCCACCGAGTTCGCTCACATGCTCCGCTTTGCCGCCAACCTGAGCTGGCTATTTACCGAACTCGATTTCGAAGAGCGCTTCGCCGCCGCCGCGGCCGCGGGCTTCACGAGCACCGCGCTG
>JAJZLD010000068.1 GCA_021803785.1 Pseudomonadota bacterium
TCTTGCTCGTGGTCATGGTTTGTCCTCTTCAAAGGTCAAGGTCGATATTCACAATCAACCTCTTACCATGACCACCCCTCTCTACAAGCCGCTCCGGGCTTTTGCACACTAATCAGAACACTACCCGGCCGGATTCCCATCTTCAGCAATGAACACCTTCTTCCGCCTGCTCGGCCATCTTCCGCTCGTAGTGCTGCACTGGCTCGGTGCCGGCGTCGGTCTGCTTGTGTGGGCCGTATCCGGGCGTTACCGCCGCACGCTCGCCGCCAACCTCGGCCAAGCCCTCGGCCGCCCACCGCACCTTGGCGAGCGCCTCGCCAGCGCGATCGAGGCCGGCAAAGGCGCATTCGAGACCGCATGGGTGTGGATTCGTCCGCAAACCACGCTGGCCCGCGCGGTGCGCACCACGGCACGCTGGCAGGCGGTGCTCGACGCGCAGGCGGCCAGCCGCGGCATCGTGTTCGTGACCCCGCATCTGGGTTGCTTCGAGATTTCGGCGCAGTACTTCGCCGCGGTAGCCGCGCCGATCACCGTGCTCTTCCGCCGCCCGCGCAAGGCGATGCTCGCCCCCCTGATGGACGCTGGGCGCAACCGCGGCCGTATGCGCGCAGTACCTGCCGACGCGGCGGGGGTGCGCCAGCTGATCAAGTCGCTGCGCGCCGGCGAGGCGATCGGCATCCTGCCCGATCAGGTGCCACGCGAAGGCGAAGGCATCTGGGTGCCCTTCTTCGGCCGACCGGCCTACACCATGACACTGGCCGCGCGCCTCATCGGCAGCAATGGTGCGCCGGCCTTCCTTGCCTTCGCCCGCCGGCTACCCTGGGGTCGTGGCTTTGAGCTCGACTGCGCGCCGATCGAACTGCCGGAAGGTCCCACCGAAGTGCGCGTAGCAGCCCTCAACGCGGCCCTCGAACGCACGATCCTGACATGCCCTGCGCAGTACCTTTGGGGCTACAACCGCTACAAATGCCCGCCCGGCGTGACCCCGCCGGCGAGCCAAACATGAAGGACCAGGGGACCAACCGATGAGCCGACTCGTCGTCGCTTTCCTGTGGCTGTTCCATTGGCTGCCGCTGCCGCTGCAGGCGGCATGCGGAAGCGCACTCGGATGGCTGCTCTACTGGCTTGTCGTGCCACGCCGACGCGTGGTGCAGACCAACCTGCGGCTGTGCTTTCCGCAGATGTCGCAGGTGGAGCGTTCGCGGCTTGCCCGCGCACACTTCATGTACGTCGCACGCAGCTTTCTCGAACGCGGCGTGCTGTGGTTTGCATCCGCCGAGCGCATCCGCCGGCTGGTGCGCGTGGAAGGGCTCGAACACCTCAAAGGCGTGATCGACAGCGGCACGCCCGCAATCCTGCTGGTGCCTCATTTCTGCGCGCTGGACGCCGCCGGCACCCGGCTGGCGATGGAAATGAACTGGGTCAGCATCTATTCGGCGCAGAAGAACAAGGTGCTGGAGCGCTGGCTGCTGCATGGCCGCACGCGCTTCGGCCAGCAGGTGCTGTTCTCGCGCCAGGAGGGCGTACGGCCGGTGATCAAGAAGCTGCGCGAAGGCGGCTATGGCTTCTTCTATCTGCCTGACCAGGACTTCGGGCCGCGCGATTCGATCTTCGTGCCCTTCTTTGGCGTACAGGCGGCCACCGTGCCGGGGTTGCCGCGCATCGCCCGGATGGCGCGCGCACAAGTGCTCAGCGGCATCATCCGCATGCTGCCTTGGGGCAAAGGCTACGCGCTGACCATCGGCGCACCTTGGCAGGATTTCCCCAGCGACGACGAATACGCCGACACGCTGCGCATGAACCAGGAGCTGGAACGTCATGTGCTGACCATGCCGGCGCAGTACTACTGGGTGCACAAGCGCTTCAAGACGCGCCCGGCGGGCGAAGCGGGCTTTTACTGATCCGCTGGCATGTCGCGCGCGACGAGGCACCGGATGGCGAGTGGGATCGCCGCGCTGCCGGCCAGTGCAACGGCCGACACCGCTCACTGCAGCATGAAGGTCTCGTATTCGAGCCGATCGAGCCGGCGATCGAGCATCACCAGGCCTGCCGCCAGCGCGATCAGCGTTGCTAACGCGTAACCGTAGCCGTAGTAAGGCGCCCCCAGGCGCAGCGTGAGCGCGGTGAGGGCGAGGTTGCTGACGAGGAACACACCGCACAACCACAGGATGATGCGACGCTGGTCGAGGTAGAAGAACACGTTGAGGAGCGCCAGCAAGCCTACCTGCAGGCTCGCACCGACCGTCTGAATGTAGAACAGCGACAGATAGAGTTCGGAGATGCCCAGTGCGCGCAACGCGGCTGGGCCGGCGACCAGCGCAACCAGCACCGCAATCGTCTGGATCTTGGCGATCTCGAGCAAGCCCTGCCGGATCGCGTAGAGCATCTCGTCGCGCATCGTTTCGATGTACGCCACGAACCGCCGCCGCGCACCGCCTCGTAGAAGCGGTCGTAGTATTCGACGAAATCCGTCTCGATGCGAACCAGGAATACCGCCATGCCGGGGATGATGAACAGGTAGGCCATGAACACCGGCAGGTCGTAGATCACCGACGCACGCAGCGGGCCGATGATCACGTCGGAGGTGTCGGGGAAGAACCAGAACATGAACTTGTCCGCCCACACGCCAACGTTGTAGAGCAGCCCGATCCACATCAGCGAGGGGTAGCGCGACTCGCGCCGTGCGAACTCGAACGACACCAGCTGTGGCGAGCGAAAGTCCCACGCGGTGAGCATCCACATGCCCACCAGCATGACGAACTGGCCGAAGACGAAACCCGCCAGCAAGCCATTGAGCCCCCACGGCCGCGCGAACAGCGCAGACGCCACCACGATGCCGTAGCCCACGGCGTACAGCGCGACGATCTGGCGATACATCTTCAGCCCGCTGAGCAGAATCGTCGCGATCCAGATACCGCACATCAGCGCGAAGCCCGCCAGCATCAGCACGCGGTACACCACCGCGAGGCCGGAAAACAGCGTGAGCGCCAGCAGCATGCCGACCACGCCGGCGGCCACCAGCGTCACGAGCAAGATACCGTTGAGGTTGGAGAAGACCAGCGTGTCCTTGTGCTCGAACAGGCGATCCGACACGAAGCGGGTAAAGGCAAGCTGCAAGGCACCGGTGAAGATCAGCGACGCGGAGATCAGGTAGGTCACCGAGACCTGGAACTGCGTGACGAGGAAGTTCGGCACCACCACGGCATGAGACAGCATGCCGACGATCAGGATGCCGACGATGGACAGCACCCAAGGGCCGGAGCCGATCACCCCCGCATAGGCGTAGGCCTGCAGGATGCCGAGCAGATTGTCCTTGCGCAGCAGCTTGCGCAGCTCGAATCCGATCCCCGCCATGTCAGCTCGCCACCCCCGGTGGGACCGGGCTGCGTGCCAGCGCCTCCAGATAGACCTCGCGATAGCGGCCGAACATCAGTTCATCGGTGTAGTAGCGCTCGACCCGCGCGATGCCCGCCGCCTGGGCCGCTTGCCATGCCTGCGGCTGCAGCAGTTCGATTGCCGCCTCAGCCAGGGCCTGCGGATCGGCAATGCCGACCACCCGGCCCGCCGCGCCCAGCGCACGGTCGTCTTCGTCCAGCCCATACACCAGCTGGCGGCAGGATCCGACATCGGTCGCCAGCGTCGGCACGCCGGCAGCGTAGCCTTCTAGGATCACCAGCGGCAGCGCTTCGGATATGGAGGACAACACCACGAGGCCGATCTTGGGCATCAGCTCATCGATCTTCTGGAAGCCGAGGAACTTGAGCTTGTCCTCCAGCCCGAGGCTCGCCACCAGATCACGGCATTCCTGCGCGTAGCCCGGATCTTCGTCCTCAGGGCCGGCGATCCAGCCCTGCACTTCCGGCAGGCGGTTGGCAACGATACGCATGGCGCGGATGAAGGTCTTGATGTCCTTGATCGGCACCACGCGACCGATCAGACACAGTACGGGCGGCACGCCGGGCGTACGCTTCTCGCGCAGCGCCGCCATGCGCTTGACCGCGACACCATTCGGGATGTTGCGCGTGCGTGCAGGGTCGGCGCCATCGGCGATCTGGCGCAGCCGGTTCGCTTCGTACAGCGCAATGATCGGATCAGCGGCGTCGTAGCAAAGCCGCCCGAGCCATTCGAAGAAGCGGATCCACATCGTGCGGAAGTACGACAGCTCCGACGGATCGCGCTGGAACACGTTGCGGTTGTCCTGGATCCACTCGCTCTGATACAGATCGATCTTGCGTTCCTTCGTATAGATGCCGTGTTCGGACAGGATCAAGGGCAGCCCGCGCGAGCGCGCAAGCAAGGCGCCGAGAAAGCCCGCATAGCCGGTGGACACCGAATGCAGTGCGCGCACCGGAATCAGATCCTTGGCGACGCGAGCCAGCATCCACAGCGGTTGATGCATGATCCGCACCGTCCAGAAGTAATCGACGAAGCTCGGGTCGGTGCAGAAGCGGCGGTAGCTCGATGTGATGACGCCCCAGGCCTGTTCCGAGTGCAGGAAATCCTCGAGCGGCAGGCAGCCGCCGGGCGCCAGCTCTGGCGCCAGTGCGGCAAACGCGGACAGGTCGCGCGCACCATGCTGGCGAAAGGTCTCGTGCAGCATCATCACCCGCGCGAACGCGGCCGGGTCGCCCTTGCGGGGCTTGACCTCGATGCCGTGACGCACCAGATCGTCGTGCATGAAGTGCGTCTCGACATGCACCACGTTGTCGGGCAGCGCGTATTTCGGGGCGCCATAGTCGCTGCGACGGCTGCCGAGGAACACGATCGCGAAGCGGATCTCGGGGAAGGCCCGGATGATCTGGTTCACCCAGCTCGACACGCCGCCCGATACAAACGGAAAGGTGCCTTCAAGCAGCAAGGCAACGTCGGCGGAATCGGCCTTCGGGAATACCGGCTCGCTCATACCGCCCCCCAGAAACGCAGCAGCGGCTCGAGGCGTGCGACGCTGCGGAAATCGCGCAGGCCGCCGAGCAGTCGGATCACTTCGCGGTAGTCATGTCGCTCGAAGGCAAGCTCTGCCAGGTAAGGCACCACGCGCGGCGGCGGGATGCCCAGCGCGGCAGCGCGCCGGTAGGCGGCCTCGGCCTCATCGGCGCGCTTGAGCTCATGCAGCAGATGGCCGTGGCGCAGATGCAGGCCGGCGTCGGCGGTTTCGCTCAGCGCCTCTTCAAGGTAACGCAGGGCTTCGCCGGCAGCGTGGCGTCGCAGGTCGCCCTGCACCAGCCCCTGATAGACGAGCTCCCAGTAAAGCGTGGAGAGCTGCTGTGCAGCGCGTTGCCTCGCGCCGGCATCATCCGCGGCGGCGAGGTATTCGGCGCGTGCGGTCTGGATTTGTGCGTTGAGCTTCTTTTCGCGGGTTTCCAGCATGCCGTAGGCAAGCAGACGCAGGTCCTCGCTTGAGTCGCCCAGCAGGTCGCGCAGCACCGGGCTGGAGAACTGCGCCGGCGCGTTCTGCAGCGCCACCAGCGCCTTCAGGCGTTGGTCGACCGGCGCGCGGCCGTTATTGAGAAACTGGCGCAGGCCAGCCTGGCGGAAGGCGGTGGCATCGCGCCGCTCATGCGGGTCGAGCGCCGGCAACACCACCTTGTTGAAGCGCCGCCGGGCCCGCAGCGCGGGCATCAACGGCAGCGCGAACAGGCCAACACCGATGCCAACGAAGCCGAGCACCGGGATGCAGGCGCTCAGCGCGAAGAAAAAGAGCCACACCGCCACGCGTGGTCGTGCAAAGTCCGCCCGCACCATCAGCAGCGCGAGGCTTGCCAGCACTGCGCTGGCACCGGAATGGGTCAGCATGAAGCCGATGAACGCGAGATCCGTTTGCCGCCCGGCCTCGAACATCTGCGCCCAGGCGCCGAGTTCAAGCAGAACGGCGTAGATCGCGAGCTTGATCTGCGACATCGCAGGCCTCCAGCACATGGGCGAGCAGTTCGCTCGCAGCCGCATCGCCGATCCGCCACGAGCGGCTGCGGATACCCGCTGCATCGAGGCCGATACCACGATCGTTCTCGATCCAGCGCGACAGCCGTGCGAGGTAGCCGTCCACCGCCTCGCTGCCCGCCAGCGGCATCACCACCAGCAGCGCACTCGGCTGATCCAGCGCACCGCGCACCAGCCACGCCACATCGAGTGCACGGCACTGCCGCGCCAGCGCCTCGGGCAGATCGCTCTGATCCGGGTTGGGCGCAAAACTCAGCGCCACCAGCATGCTCGGCACCGCCGATTCGACCCGCAGGCGGATCAGGCGTTGCAGTTCAAGCGCGAAGGGCTGCGGGCAATCCGGCCAGATGCGCGTGAGTTCGCTCACCAGTTGGGAGCTGGACAGGTCGTCACCGTAGAAACTCAGCATCAGGTTGAGCATCTGCAGGGTTTCCTCTTGCAGCGCGAAGAAGGGCATCGCATGCACCAACATCAGCGCATGCACCTCGCCGCGCGCATCGCTGACCGGTGCCACCGCAATGTAGCGGCTGTCGAGCCGCTCCGGCAGGCTTTCGATCGCGACGTGCACCAGCACGCGTACACGCTCGGCGTGCCGCACCAGCGGATCGTCGACGACGACCTCGAATGCCTCGCCTAGAAACACCGCTTCCGCTGCGCTCGGCTTGCCATTGCGCAGCGGCACCAGCGCTGCGCGGTCCACCTGACAATACTGGGCAGTCAGGCGCAGGAATTCGCTCGCGGCCGGCAGCGCCTGCCCTGCCTGCGCCTGCCCGACCAGCGCACGCAGCCCGGTCAGCGCATCGCGCATCGACACCGGGCGCGATAAAAGTTCCTGCTCCAGCCGGTCGTGCGAGAGGCGCAGCAGATAGTGGTTGCGCGTGAGCCCGTCGAGCCGTTCGTCGAGGTAGTCCTGCATCGACTCCGCGCGGCGCACCCGGCCGCGCCAGACAGACGAGAACTCGGCGGCCAGCATCACCGTAATCAGTCCACCTAAAAAGTACGATTTCGGCAGCGCGTTCCAGCCCGTGCTGTAGCCAATCAGCCCGAACCAGAGCAGGAACACCATGGCCGCGCCGAGCAGACCGACCATCGGGCCATAACGCAGCGCCAGCAGCAACGGCGCGAGCCAGACCCACGGAAACTCTCCACGTGCGAAGAAGGGGTCGGCGGGATTCAGCCATACCCCAAGCGCTACGGCCACCGCGGGCAGCAGCAGGATCTCGACGGCGGCTGAATAGCCGACCCGGTAGGGGGCGAGGAGTCTGCGGAGACTGCCGAACAACGGGCGCAAGGGCAGCAAGGGCATTCAGCGTGCGCGCAGCGCCGGCGAGATCAGATCGCGCATGAGCTTTTGCGCCACGCCGGCAAGGGACTCACGGCTCCAGCCACTCTTTGCGCCGACCGACGACCACACGACGCGTCCGTTGGCGACGTCGATCACCTGCACCGATACACCCACCACGGGCTCGCCATCCACCCCGACCTTGTAACGCCACTCATGCACCGTGCCACTGAGCGCGTAGCGCGCCTCCTGAGTGCGCGCCCATTCAAGCGCCTTGTCGCGTGATGCACCCTGCCCCGGTTCGAGCAGGCTATCGTCCTCCAGGCGCTCTGGATAGCTGCGCACATCGGCCACGCCAAGGCTCGGCATCAATGCCGCCGCCAGGCTGGCGGCGCGTTGACCGGCGAGCGGGGTCTCGGTGGCGTTAGCAAAGGGCAGCACCGCCCAGCGTGCATCACGGGCGAAATTGGCCGGCGGCGCGTTATCCAGGGTGGCGCATCCGGACGCGAGCAGTGTGGCGCCCAAGGCCACGAGACGCGCAAAGTGACCGAACAAACCTGCAACCCTCATTTAAGCCCCCATCAGAAATCAATCCAGTAACGCATGCCGAACACCGTAGTCGAGGAGACGCTCGCGGTCTGCCCTTGCTCGCGCCGGAAGTCGATCGCAGCGTGGTCAGCGCCGAAGACACTGCCCGCCAGCCCGGCCAGGGCATCAAAACCGAGCCCCGCAGTACTGTTCCAGGTCGTGCCAAGGCTGCCGTATGGCCGCCAGCTGCGACTGTAGTCGGTCGCGAATTTCGTGTCGCTGCGCAAACGTAAGCCCACCAGATCATAGCCCTGCGGTAACAACGAGGCGATCGGCACCCCGGCCGCAGGCCCGCTTGGCGGCACGTCGGAGGTACTCGTCCGGTAACGGCTCACGAAGGCCTCGCCGTAGAGATCACGCGACTGCTGTCGGAACGCATGGCTGTAGTTGAGCGATAGCAGCCGGCCATAGCCCAGGGTCTGCGCCGCCTGAGTCGCGTAGCGCGACCACTCGAACTGCACCGATACCCGATCGCGCGCATCGATGGCCCATCCCGCCTCGACCGCCGCCAGGTCACGCCAGCCCAAGGCGCGCAGCGCCAGCGTTTCGGTTGCCGGATCGCGCCATGCAAGCTTCCAGCCCACGTCGGCATTGGCGAAGACACGAACGTTCTGCTCCACTCGCAGCCCGGTCCAGCGCTCGGCAGCAGCATAGCTGCCGGCCTCGAACCGCAGGCTACCGTCATTTTTGCGCCAGGCAAGTGCGAGGGTGCCCACGCGGGTATCGGGCACCACGAAGCCAGCGTCCGGCACGCTGCGCAGCGTCGCCCCGATCGAGGCGCTGATGCGCAAGGCCGGCGTCAGCTGCGTCGCCACCGCAAGCTTAGCCTGATGCTCGCGCCAGTTGCCGCCCTCACCGAATCGGCCATAGTCCGCTGCGCTGATGTCGGCGTCGACCCGGCTGGCCTGTGTCTGCAGTACTTCAGCCAACTGCAGCTGCAAGGCCTCATCGTCGCGCTGCAGGCTCTGCGCCTCAAAGGCTACCGTCGCCGCGAGTGCATCGTCACCGCGATTGCGTGCGACAGTGATCTGATCGTAGCGTGCCGCAGCGCCACCCCAGCGGTCCTGCAGCGCGGCTGCGCGCGTCATGTCGCCTTCGTTGATCGCTGCAGCCATGTCCGCCCACAGCGGCAACTGCTCGTGCCGCGCATAGGCCGACCACAGGTAGCCGCGCACGGCTTCGGGCAGGGCCTGATCCTGGTACCAGGCCAGCACCAGTTCGCGACTGGCTGCGTCGATCGGCGCGCCCGCGTCGCGGTCGAGCCGCAGCAAGCCGCGCAGCGCCGCAAGCGCCGGATCGCCCGGGCGCAGCGCATTGGCGAGACGCACCCAGGCGACGCGGCGCGCCGCATCGGGCACCGCCTCTGCATTCTCCGAACTTGTCCGCCGGTTGCGCCACGCCGCCGCACGCAGCCGCCACGCGCGATCGGTCTGCTGGTCCTGTTCGTAGGCGTCGGCGAGATTCATCATCCACAGGAAGTCGCCGCGATGCGCGGCCACCCGCGGCGAGAGATAGCGGTCGAGCGCCACGCGCGGCAAGGACAAGGCCATCCATGCAGCCGCCAACACGTCGTGCAAGGCCGGATCGCGCGCCCACACCGTCTCGTTCCGCGCCAGAACGCGCCGCAGCGTGGTCGTATCGCGCCGGTCGATCAACTGCCACAGGTAGGCCTCTCGGGCTTCGGCATCTTGCGGCGTGAGCACCAGCAACTGGCGCAGATCGGCCAGCGCCGCAGCGCCCTTGCCGGTTTCCCGAAAATACCGCGCGCGCAGGCGCAGGAAGCGCGGATCGGCCTGCGCGCTGGCCAGCGCCGCCGCGTCCAGTTCGCCGAGCAGACGCCCGAAGCTGCTCCAGGCACCAGCTACGGCATAGAGATCCAGCGCTCTCAGCAATCGATCGGGCGCAGGAAAGTGGCGCCACGCCTGCACCGCGAGATCAGCCGCGCGCGCCGGCTCTTCGGCCGCCAGCAGATCGATCAGCACGTCGTAATCGCTGGCCGACGCGGTTCCGCCGTTGATCAGGCGGGCATAGGCTACTTCGGCGGTGTCGTCGCGTTGCAGCATCTGCGCGATATTGCCAAGGCGGCGCCAGTAGGTCACATCGCTCGGCAGCGCCTGATCGCGTGCAGAGTCGAGCGCCTCATAAGCAAGACGCAACTCGCCGCGCAGCAGATGAAAACCTGAGCGTTTGAAGGCGCGCGCCACGTCGGCGCCGAATCGCGCATCCATCTCGCGCAGGGTTGCGATTGCGAGCGGAAGATCGGCTGCGCGCTCGGCAATGTCGGCCAGTGCCTGCAGCACGGCTCGCTCAGGACGGCGTCGCGCAACCTCGCGCAAATAGGCGATGGCGGCTTCTGGATCGCCGATGCGTTCGTAGGCATCCACCAGGGCGCCCAGCAAGCGGTCGTCACCCGGCCGCTCCGCAACGCGCTGGCGCAACCCGATGATCAACGCCTCGTCGTCGAACAGGCCGGGGGCGAGGCGCAGCAGCGCATCGGTGGCTTCGCCCTGCACGCCGTGTTCGGCAAGCCAGCGCCAGTGACGCAGCGCCTCCTGTGGGCGGCCAGACCATTCGGACACCTGCGCCAGACGCTGCCGCCACGCCGCATTGTCCGGCGCCTGCCGCACCGCCGACGCGGCGACGCGCCACGCTTCGTCGAGTTCGCGATTCGCGAGGAAGACTTCATAGCCAAGCGTGTAGCGACGGTCGTCGAAGGGCAGACGCGGTTCGCCTTTCGCACCGTCTCTCACGGGCGTTTCGCCATCGTAGACAACGTGGCGCAATGCCACATCGCCCCACAGGCGCGCCCACTCGGCGCGCTCGACCTGCTGCAACAGCGAAAGCCGCAGCATCTGCCGCGCGTACTTCGACGCGATATCGGGCCGCCCGGCCGCGAGCGCCAGACGCGTGAGGTATTCGAGCACTTCCGGGTCGCTGGCGAGACCGCGCAACTCGCGCTCCGCCAGCGCCAGTGCATCGGCCATGCGGCCACTCTGACGCATCACATCGACCGCATCGAAATAAAGCTGCCGCGCCGCCAGCGGCCGCGCTTCACGCCGGCGCGCGACCATCAGCACTTCGGCCGCGGCTTCGTATTCGCCCGCAGCGAGGTAGCTGCGCGATTGCTCGGCAAACCACGCCGCCGGCAATGCGCCGCTTGCGCTGTTGCGGTAGATCGTCAGCGCCAGCGCGCGGTCGCCCAGTTCCAGCGCGCGGCGGGCCAACTCGAAACGATCCACTTCGGCCACCGGCAGGCGCGCGAGCTCATGTAGCTCCTGCAGCAGCGCGCGTCGCACCGTATCGCGCCGGGTGTCGTCTGCCGCAAGCCGGCGCCACTCCTGCTCGGCCACTTCCCACAGCAGCATGCGTGCCTCAATGCGCCGCGGCACGTCGTCTGCCAACAACGGCATCAGTACCCGACGGGCAGCGGCGAAATCGTTGCGGCTGAGCCATTGCCGGGCTAGCCGCAGGCGCAACTCGGGATTGGCGGGATCGGTGCGCAGCATCGCGTTGAGGTAGCTGACCGTGAGCTCGTCACCGCGGGTATCGCGCAGGATGCGGTCGAGCAGCGCGGAGTACGGATACATCAGCGCCAGCGCGGCCAATACCAGCAGCACGAACAGCGGCAGTACGCCGCGCGGCAGCAGGTGCGGGCGCTTATGGCGCGCGACAGCTGAGGTCGATCGTTGCCGCAGCATCGTCGAGATGGAAGCGTTGGTAGGTGCCAACTTGGCGCGGGGTGAGCGCGCGCCGCGCCGCGCTGACGCGACACGCCTCGGCGCCGGCGAGATCGAACTCGAGCGGGCCATGGCCGTGCAGCGCAAAGCGCATGCCTGTGGGCGTCGTTTCGAGCGCGCTGACGCCGCCATTCGCGCCGGCCAGGCGCGGGCCGCTGCGCCCGCCACCGAAAGTAATGTGCGCCTGGCTATCGGCGAGGATCAGGTAGCGCCCGTCCGGGCCCTCGGCCCAACCCGCAAGCCCCTTGCTGGCAGCCAGTTTCGGCTCACCCAGCGTTGCCGGCGCGCGCAGCGACCGCAGCGCCCCGAGCCCACGCAGCAGGTAGCTGCCATCGGTGACATCGCGCGCCAGCGCAACGCGGTTGAAGTCCGTCGCGATGCGGATGAATTCGGATGGGAAAACCGGCCGTGTCGTCTGCGCCATCGCCCAGTCGTAGGCCTCGCGCAACGCGCGCAGCGATAAACATAGACGA
>JAJZLD010000069.1:0-11615 GCA_021803785.1 Pseudomonadota bacterium
GCTCCATGTGCGGCATCGTCGGTGCACGTATCACCGGCAACCTGTCTGCGCCGGGTGCGAAAGCTGGTTGATGCCGGCGTAATCGAACGCCAGGTCGCGATCCTGTCGACCGAGCATCTTGGCGCGGGGCTTACCGCGATCGTCGAAGTCACACTAGATTCGCAGTCCACCGAGCACATGCTTGCATTTGAGAACCGAGCCGCGGCTGCTGACGAGGTGCAGCAGTGCTATCGGGTCTCCAGTGGCCCGGATTTCGTGCTGATTCTGCAGGTAGCCGACATGGCGGCCTACCAAGCGCTGGCGCACCGCCTATTCGCGGGTGACGCCAACGTACGCAACGTGCGCACCTTCTTCTCGGTAAAACGCAGCAAGTTCTCGCCGGCAATTCGCTTGCCATCAGCCCTTGGGTGATGTCGTCGCGGCGCGCGCATCCGCCCCCCGATCCGGCGCACGAACGTAGCCAAGATCGTACTCATCTGCGCTGCAGCGAACGAAGCCATGCTTCAGATAGAACGCATTCGCGGGGCTGCCGCGCAGCGCCGTCACCCGCAAGGGCAGGCCCGCCCAGTTGCTCTCATCGATCAGCGTCCGCATCACCGCGCTCCCTACGCCACGGCCCTGCGCGAAAGGCAGCAGGTACAGGTGCTGCAGCATCAGCGCATGATCAGTTCGGCGCAGCATGAAGAAGCCAACACGCTGTCCATCGCACAGGATGTGCTGGGTCATCGCCGGATCCCAACTCGCAGCAAGGCGCTGACGAGCGCGCAATGGATCAAAGCGGCCGATCTGCTCGAGACTGCTCCGCATGGCAACAAGACGGATCTGGAGCAGCGCCTCAAAATCGGCCTCGCTGGCCTGCTCGAACGTCGGCGCGCCGCCGGCGTGCAGCGGCGGCCATGCTGCGCGCATGTCCATCAGCGCGTCGGCCCGCTCAAACCGCGCCGGAACGACCCAAGCCGACGCATCAAGACTTGCCCGCTTTCTCGCCAGCACCGGCGTAGCGGGCACGGCGCGCTGCCGCATCGCCAATATAGCGGGCGAGGATGCGGGTTATCGTGCCGTCGTCGCGCATCATCCGCACCGCCGCGGCAAGCCGTTCGGCATCGTCGCGATCCATCGGCGGCGTATGAAACGCCCAACCGCCAACTTGCGGCGCCGCACCATCAAAGGGCAACACCGCGACGCGATGTTCGGCGCCCAACGCTGCGAGCTTCCCGCGATACACCAGCGGGAACTGGAACGCCGCATCGACGCGGCCAGCCACCAACTTGCGGTAGAGATCGTCGATCGAGCTCGATTCGTCGACACAGATCGACCCGAGTTTCGCAAGCAAGGCCTCGATTTCAGGCCCGTAATTCATGCCGCGCACACGCCCGAACACCATGCGCGCATCGGCAATAACCGATTGCACCGTCAGCGGCGACGCAGCGTGCGCCGTATTCACGAGCAGATCGTGCGCAAACCGCTCGGTGGGAATAAACACATAGCCCGGCGCTGACGGCCGTTGCGTCGAATAAGCGAGGATCGCCACCTCGCCGCGCAGGCGCATCGCGCGGATCCGCGCAGCGGGCACTTCTTCAATCTTCAGCTCGCAGCCGGAACGTCGCGCAAGCTCCGCGACAAGATCTGGTACGTAGCCCTGAATACTGTTATCCGATGCGCGCTGTGCGACGTCGCCGATGAGGGCAACCGGCACCGTGTAGCTTGCCTTGCAGCCCGCAGCATGGGCCAGCCCCGCGGGCAAGCAGACGAGTCCGCCCAGCAACAGCCCTGCCAGGCGCAAGCACGTGAAGATCACTTGGTGATTTTGATCGGCCGCTTCCAGCCGGGAACCGTCAGCTGTTTCGCGCGCGAAAGAGTCAATCCACCCGCCGGCGCATCCTTCGTCAGCGTCGTACCCGCGCCAAGCGTAGCGCCTTTGCCAACGCGCACCGGCGCCACGAGTTGGGTGTCGGAGCCGATGAACACCTCATCTTCGATGACCGTGCGGAACTTGTTTGCGCCGTCGTAGTTGCAGGTGATCGTACCGGCCCCGATGTTCACCCTGCTGCCGACGTCCGCATCGCCGACATAGGCCAGGTGATTAGCCTTCGAGTGTGCCGCGATGGTGCTGTTCTTCACTTCAGTGAAGTTGCCGATGTGCACATCCTCAGCCAGCTTCGTACCCGGCCGCAGGCGCGCAAAGGGGCCAATAAGGCTCTTGGCGCCGACCTCGGCGCCATCGAGATGACTGAACGGATGGATCACCGCGCCGGCTGAAACCGTCACGTCCTTCAGGACACAATTGGCGCCGATTTTCACGCCATCGCCCAGCACCACGCGCCCTTCGAAAACGCAGTTCACGTCGATCTCAACATCGCGGCCGGTCTCCAGCGTGCCGCGGATGTCGATACGCGCTGGATCGATCAGCGTGACGCCGGCCACCAACAAAGCCTGCGCCTGATTGCGCTGATGCAGGCGCTCGAGCTCGGCAAGCTGCGCCTTGTCGTTGACGCCCAGCGTTTCCCACACCGCCTGCGGTTGCGAGGTCTTCACTTCGATGCCGTCCGCCACGGCCATCGCGATGATGTCCGGCAGGTAGTACTCGCCCTGCGCATTGTCATTGCGGATCTTGCCGAGCCAGCCGCGCAGGTGCTGCGCCTGGCAGCAGATGATGCCGGTATTCACTTCGCGAATCGTGCGTTCCGCTTCGCTGGCATCCTTGTGCTCGACGATGCGCACCACGCGATGCGCGCCATCGCGCACGATGCGGCCGTAGCCGCTTGGATCCGCCATATTAACGGTCAGCAGCGCGAACCCCTCCGTCCCCGCGGCGGCAACCAGTTCAGCCAGAGTCTCGCGGCGGGTCAGCGGCACATCGCCGTAAAGGATCAGCACCGGGCCGGATTCGGGCAAATACGGCAGCGCCTGCGCAACAGCATGGCCAGTACCGAGTTGCTCGGCCTGCAAGGCCCAAGCGAGATCCGGCGCATCCAGCGCGGCCCGCACCTGTTCGCCGCCGTGGCCGTACACCACGCACAACTTCTCTGCCCCCAGCGAGCGCGCCGTTGCAAGCACATGCCCCAACAGAGGACGACCCGCGAGCGGCTGCAGCACCTTCGGCAAAGCGGAGCGCATACGTTTGCCTTGGCCGGCAGCGAGAACGACGACGTGCATGGAAAGCCTTTCGGAATGCAAGATCCGGCGGATTTTAACATCGCCAACCCCGCGCCCTCGGCGGCCTGCGCCCTGACGGCGCGGCCGGCGTTTCACTTGGATCAAATCCAGCGCTGCGCACCTCGCCGCATGAACAAAGCCGGCATAAGATGGAGTTCCGCAGTGCAGCAAACCAAGGGGCCGTGATGTCTGCTGTTGCCACTGAACACATCGAAAACCGCACCTTCGACGAGATCCAGCTCGGCCAGTCCGCTCGCCTGACTCGAACACTGCGTCTGCAGGACATCCAACTCTTTGCGGTGGCGTCGGGCGACCTCAACCCGACGCACCTCGACAGCGACTACGCGCGTGATGTTGGCTTTGCTGGTGTCGTCGCGCATAGCATGTGGGGTGGCACCTTGGTGTCGTCGCTGCTGGGCAGCAGCCTGCCTGGCCCCGGCACCGTCTATCGCAGCCAGAATCTGCGCTTTCTCGCACCGCTGAGCCTCGGCGACACACTGACCGTCACCGTGACCTGCCGCGACAAACACGCAGCAACCCACTGTGTGACGATGAGCTGCGAGGGCGTCAATCAGGATGGCGAACGCATCTTCGAAGGCGAAGCCGAGGTGATCGCGCCGACGGTCAAGGTACGCAAACCTGTGCCAGAGCTGCCCGAGGTCACAGTGAACGACAGCCAGCGCCGCTACGGCAACCTGATCGCGCTGACACAAGGGCTCAGCCCGATCCGCATTGGCGTAGCGTGGCCCTGCTCTGAAGACTCGCTGGTCGGCCCGTTGCAGGCGCGCGACGAAGGCCTGGTGATACCGGTGCTCGTCGGCCCCCGCGCGCGGATGGAACGGCTCGCAGCGCAATACGGTGCCAGCCTCGATGGCGTTGAAATCGTCGACGCGGAGTTCGAAGCGGACGCTGCAAAACTGGCTGCGGCGCTTGCGCGCGACGGCCGCGTCGACGCGCTGATGAAGGGTAGCTTGCACACCGATACCTTCATGGGTGCGGTGGTGTCGCGCGATGCGGGACTGCGCACCGGAAGGCGTGTCAGCCACGTTTTCGTCGCCGATGTGCCGACCTACCCGCGCCCGCTGCTGATCACGGACGCCGCAATCAACATCGAGCCGACCCTGGAAGAGAAAGTCGACATCCTGCAGAACGCCATCGAGCTGGCGCAGGCGATGGGCATCACGACACCGAGGGTGGCAATTCTCTCTGCGGTGGAAATGGTCACAACCAAGATTCGCTCCACCTTCGAGGCCGCCGCGCTGTGCAAGATGAGCGACCGCGGGCAGATCCGCGGCGCGCTGCTCGATGGGCCGCTCGCCTTCGACAACGCCGTCTCGATGCTCGCCGCGAAGGCCAAGGGCATCGAATCGGAAGTGGCCGGGCGTGCCGACATCCTGCTGGTACCGGACATGGAAGCCGGCAACATGCTGGCCAAGCAACTGCACTACCTTGCCGGCGCGCTGCTCGCGGGTGTTGTGCTCGGCGCACGGGTACCGATCGTACTCACCAGCCGGGCCGATAGTGCTCAGAGCCGCTCGATCTCCTGCGCGATTGCGCAATTGCTGGCTCACAAGAAACCGGTATCACTGTGAGGCTGCATTGGCAGCCGCCCCGCGTGGCACGCTGCACGCTGCGCCGCCGAAGTCGCCCAGCGGCGACACGGGATTGTTGCAGTGCAACCGTATAATCGCCGCACTCTCTTCCTCCCCTGCCCCCATGGACCTGCTGATTTTGTTGAAAGCGCTGATTCTCGGCGTCGTCGAAGGCCTCACCGAATTCCTGCCGATCTCGTCGACCGGCCACCTGATCCTCGCCGGGCAATTGCTGGATTTCAATGACGAACGCGGCAAACTGTTCGAAATCGTGATCCAGTCCGGCGCAATCTTCGCCGTGGTGCTCGAATATCGCCAGCGCCTGGTCGGCGCGTTCATGCATGCCCGCAGCGACGCGCAAGCCCTGCGTTTCCTGGTGAACGTGGCAATCGCGTTCGTGCCCCTGGCAGTACTCGGGCTGGTGTTCGGCAAGCAGATCAAGGCTCACCTTTTCAATGCGCCAGTCGTGGCCTCCACCTTCATCCTTGGTGGCCTGGTGATCCTGTGGGCCGAATCGCGGCAGAAATTCACCCGCGTCGAGACGGTCGACCAGATGACTTATCTGGATGCGTTCAAGCTCGGTATCGCCCAGGCCTTCGCGCTGATCCCCGGCACCTCGCGTTCGGGCTCAACGATCATCGGCGGCATGCTGTTCGGGCTGTCGCGCAGAGCGGCGACGGAGTTCTCGTTCTTCCTCGCCATCCCGACCCTGTTCCTCGCCTCGCTCTACCAGCTCTACAAGGAGCGCGCGCTGCTCGCCGCGGATGACGTCGGCATGTGGTCGGTCGGCTTCCTCGCCGCATTCGCCTCCGCCTACCTTTGCGTGCGCTGGCTGCTGCGTTACATCATGACGCACGACTTCCGCCTCTTCGCCTGGTACCGCATCGCCTTCGGCCTGCTGATCCTGCTCACCTGGCAGATGGGCTGGGTTGCCTGGGTGGACCACTGAGCCGGGCCATGATCATTTATCTCCACGGTTTCCGTTCCTCGCCCGCCTCTTCGAAGGCGCGGGACCTGCATGCGCGCCTGACTGAACTCGGGCGCGGCGACGCGTTCTGGTGTGAAGCCTTGTCGCACGAACCGGCGCGGGCGATCGCGCAGGCCGAGGCCGCCATTGCAGCATCCCCGGCGCGGCCCACGTTGGTCGGCAGCTCGCTGGGCGGCTTCTACGCGACCTGGCTCGCCGAGAAGCACGACCTGCGAGCGGTGCTGATCAACCCGGCCGTGTTCCCGGAAGGTTTCGACGCCACACCCTTCGTCGGTACGCATTCGAACCTCTACACCGGTGAAGTGTTCGAGTTCACTTGGGCGCATGTCGCCCAGATCAATGCCTTGCGCCTGCCCCGCATTGAGCACCCGGAACGATTCTGGCTCTTGGCGGAAGAAGCCGATGAAGTGCTCGATACCCGCGTATCGGTTGCGCACTTCGCTGGGGCCAGACAGACCGTGCTGCCGGGCGGCAACCACAGTTTCACGCGCTGGCACGACTACATCGACGCGATCATCGATTTCGCGTCCGCACCGTGAGCGGCAAAGCCGCACGCACCGGGCTCGCCTGCGCGCTTGGTGCTTTCAGCGTCTGGGGCCTGTCGCCGCTTTATTTCCACGCCGTCGGTTCAATTCCTGCGGGCGAGATCGTCGCGCACCGCGTGCTGTGGTCGGTGCTGCTGCTGGCCGCATGGATCGGCTGGCGACAGGGTTACGGCACGCTGCGCAGCGTGTTCGGCCAACCGCAGCTGATCGCACTGCTCGCCCTCACCGCGAGCCTGACGAGCCTGAACTGGCTGGTCTTCGTATGGTCGGTCGGGGCCGGCCGGCTGGTCGAATCCAGCCTTGGCTACTTCATCAACCCCCTAGTCAATGTGCTGTTCGGGCGGCTCTTCCTCGGCGAGCGGCTGCGCCCGCTGCAGCGCATCGCCGTCGCCATCGCTACGGCCGGCGTTGCGCTTAAAGTCTGGCAAACCGGCCAGCTGCCGTGGATCGCACTGCTCCTCGCCGGCACCTTCGGCACATACGGGCTGCTGCGCAAGCGCGCACCGATTGATGCACAGAACGGCCTTTTCATCGAAACCCTGCTCGTCGCGCCAATCGCGATCAGCTACCTCGGCTGGCTGGCGGCCACGGGCGATCTGCATCTGGGCGCGACGCCCACCGTCACCGCGCTGCTTCCGTTCGCCGGCGTCATGACCACCATCCCGCTCGCGCTCTTTGCCGAAGCGGCACGCCGCTTGCCGCTATCGACGGTCGGCCTGGTGCAGTACCTGTCGCCCACGCTGAACTTCCTGATCGCAGTCTGGGTCTTCGGCGAGGCCTTCCGGGGCGGCGACCTCGCAGCATTCGGGCTGATCTGGGCCGCGCTGGCGCTGTACTCAGCCGACGCGCTGCGCGCCGGCAAACCCGCCGCACACTAAAGCCGCCGGGCGCATCGGGCACTCCGCTATACTTTACGGTTTGCTTGATCTTGGGCTGCCATGCACGTGCTGTTCGAAGAGGATGGGGCATTCAAGCCCGCCACGATCCTCACCCAAACCGACACCTCACTTCAGGTGGAAACGCCGCATGGCAAACGAGTGAAGCTCAAAACCGCCAACGTGCTGATGCGTTTCGACCGGCCTGCGGCGGGCGAACTGATGGCCGCGGCGGAACGCGAAGCCGAGGGGCTGGACACCGAATTCCTGTATGAAGTGTGTGGCGCGACGAGTTCGCCTTCACCGATCTGGCGCAGGACTACTTCGGCCATGTGCCCAATGCGGTGGAGTCGGTCGCACTGCTGCTCAAACTCCAGGCATCACCGATCCACTTCCACCGCAAGGGCAAGGGTCGCTTCCGCAAGGCGCCGCCCGAGATTCTTCAAGCCGCGCTGGCCGGGCTTGAAAAGAAACGCCTGCAGCAGGAAACCGTGGAACGCTACGCCAGCGAACTCGAAGCGGGTCGTTTGCCGCCGGAAGTCGCCGCAATCGTCACGCAACTGCTGGTCAAGCCGGATCGCAACCGGCTCGAAACCAAGGGCGTGGAACTCGCCTGCGAACGCAGCGGCCGGACCCTGCCGCAACTGCTGCTCGCCTGCGCCGCCTTCCCGAACGCCCACGCCTACCACCGCGCACGCTTCCTGTCGGAGCACTTCCCCGACGGCATCGAGTTTCCGCCGCACGAAGTGCCTGCGCCGGAGCACGCGCTGACGCGCGCCGACGTGCGCGCCTTCTCGATCGACGACGCCACCACCACCGAAATCGACGATGCGTTCTCGATCACGCCGCGCGCCGCCGGTGGCTGGCATATCGGCATCCATATCGCCGCACCGGGGATCGGCATCCCTCAGGGCGCGCCGCTCGACGCCGTGGCGCGCAAGCGTCTCTCCACGGTGTACATGCCGGGCGATAAGATCACGATGCTGCCGGACGACGCGGTATCGGCCTACACCCTCTGCGAGGGGCGCGACTGCCCGGCCGTATCGCTGTATGTGGACGTCAATGCCGACTTCTCGATCGCGGGCCATTCGAGCCGGGTCGAGATCGTGCCGGTCATCGCCAACCTGCGTCATCACGACATCGAACCCTGGTTCAACGAGACCACACTCGCCACCGGACTGCCGGACGCACCGTGGCGCGATGAGCTGAAACTGCTGTGGGAGTTCGCTACCGTGCTTGAAGCCGGCCGCGGCAAGCCTTCGGCGAACCAGAACGCCTTCGACTTCAATTTCTACGTCGACTGGAATGTGGAAACGGCTGACGGCCCGGGCCTGGTCGACATCCAGCGCCGCAAGCGTGGTGCCCCGCTCGACAAGCTGGTTGCCGAGCTGATGATCTTTGCCAACAGCACCTGGGGCCGCGTGCTGGCCGATGCCGGCATCCCCGCGATCTACCGTGCGCAGACCGGCGGCCGCGTGCGCATGACCACCGCCGCCGCGCCACACGATGGCTTGGGCGTCGATTGTTATGCGTGGGCAAGCTCGCCGCTGCGTCGCTATGTCGATCTGGTCAACCAACGCCAGCTGATCGCACTGCTTTCCAACGAGCCCGCCCCCTTCGGCAAAGGCTCGGCCGAACTCGCCGCGGCGATGAACGACTTTGAACACGCCTACGCGGCCTATGCGGACTACCAGCGCCAGATGGAACGCTATTGGTGCCTGCGCTGGCTGCGGCAGAAAGGCCCGGACTACCAGCCCGAAGGGCATGTCTGGCGCGAGAACCTCGTGCGCTTCAAGGACATCCCGCTGGTCGTCAAGGTACCGTCGCTGCCCAACCTTGATGCCGGCACGCATATCCGCCTCGCGATCGAACGTTACGACGACCTCGCGCCCGACTTGGTGGCCCGCTATGTAGAGACGCTTGCGCCTGATGCCGATGTCCTGACGACGGACGAGGAAGACGGCCTGTAATCTGCGCGTTACACTCGCGTCCCGATGCCCAACGCCCAGACTCCACGCAAACCTACGACGGCCGCCCCCGCTGCCCGCACAGGCCGGGCACGGGCGGCATCGGGCGCCGCCGGCGAGGCCGTCAAACCGGCCCAGGCCGCCGCAGTGAAGGCCGCTCCAGCCAAGCCGGCTAACGCCAAGCGCCGCCTGCGCCTGCCGCCAGCGACGCGCCGCATCGGTAGCGAGAACATCTTCTGGGGCGCGGTGGCCGTATCGATCGTGCTGCATGCAGCGCTGCTCGCGCTGCAGTTCTCGATGCCTGACAACAAGGTCAATCGCCAACGCGACAAGGGCCTCGACATCGTGCTGGTCAACGCCAAGCACGCCCACGCGCCGAAAGACGCCCAGGCACTGGCGCAAGCCAACCTCGACGGGGGCGGCAACAGCAAGACCAAGGCGCTGGCGACCACGCCGCTGCCGCCGCAGGACCAGACGCGCGAGGGCGAGTCGCTGATGGAAGCGCAGCGACGCATCGAGCAGCTCGAAGCCCAGCAGCGCGAGTTGCTCAAGCAAAGCAAGCGCCTCGAACAGTCGCAGATGGATCTCGCGAAACCGCAGCAGAATCCGGAGCCACCGCAAGTGGCTGGCTTCGATCTGATCGAGCATGCTCGCGCGATCGCCCGCCAGGAAGCGGTGATCGAAAAGAACTTGCAGGAATACGCGCAGCGGCCGCGCAAGGCCTTTATCGGGGTGCGCACCACCGAATACCGCTTCGCACAGTATGTCGAAGACTGGCGCCAGAAAATCGAGCGTGTCGGCACGCTGAACTTCCCCCGCGACCGCAACGGCAAAATTTACGGTAGCCTGCTGATCGCCGTCGAGATCAAGTCCGACGGCTCGATCGCCAGCGCCGAGGTGCGCCGCTCGTCCGGCAATCAGGTGCTGGATGACGCCGCGATGCGGATCCTGCAACTTGCCTCACCGTTTGCCCCGTTCCCGCAGAACATCCGCAAGGATGTCGACGTGCTGGTGATCGTACGTACCTGGAACTTCTCGAAGGAAGGCGACGCGCTGGATGCGCGTCGCTGAGCGCGCGCCACCACAGGAGCCAGCGATGGATCGCTACGCCGTCTTCGGCAACCCGATTGCCCACAGCAAGTCGCCCTTCATTCATGCCCGCTTCGCCGAGCAGACCGGGCAGGCCGTGTGCTACGAGGCGCGCCTCGCGCCACTGGGCGGCTTTGCCGAGGCGGTTGCCGCCTTCCGTGCGGAAGGTGGCCGCGGTGCCAACGTGACCGTGCCCTTCAAGCTCGATGCGTTCGCACTGGCCGACCGCCGTTCGGCGCGCGCCGAAGCAGCCGGCGCCGCCAACACCCTGCTGTTCGACGAGCGCGGCATTCTTGCCGACAACACGGATGGCGTCGGCCTGGTGCGCGACCTCGCGCAACTCGGCTGCGTACTCGAAGGCGCGCGCGTACTGCTGTTGGGCGCAGGCGGTGCAGCGCGCGGCGCGTTATTGCCCTTGCTGGCCGAAGCGCCTTCGTCGCTGACCATCGCCAATCGCACGCCGGAAAAGGCGCTCGCGCTGGCGCAGCAGTTCCAGCCCGAAGGCCGCGCCTGTGCGCTTGCCGGATGTGGTTTCGACGGCCTTGCCGGCGGCACGTTCGATGTAGTGATCAACGCCACATCGTCGTCGCTATCCGACGATGTGCCCCCGCTGCCGCAAGGCATCTACGCACCTGGTGCGCTGGCGTACGACATGATGTACGGCCGCGATGAGACGAGCTTCATCGCCGCAGCGCGCGCGCTCGGTGCGGCCCGCGTGTCGGACGGGCTTGGCATGCTCGTCGAACAAGCGGCCGAAAGTTTCTTCCTGTGGCGCGGCGTGCGCCCCGACACCCTGCCTGTACGCGCAGCGCTGCGCGAGGCGATTGCCCAATCCTGATGATGCTCAAGTGGTTCAAGCGTGCGCTGCTCGCGCTGCTGCTGTTGTTTCTTGCGTACCAACTGTGGGTGTTCGGATTCGTGCTGTGGTGGAAATGGAACCCGCCGCAGCAGACGAGCTTCATGTCGCTGCGCCTCGCCGAACTGCGCGAGAAGACGCCTGATGCGCAACTCAAGTATCAATGGGTGCCGTACGAGCGTATTTCGCCCAACCTCAAGCGCGCCGTGATCGCGGCAGAGGACGACGGCTTCGTCGACCACGAGGGCTTCGATTGGGACGCGATCGAGAAAGCGCTGGAGAAGAACGAAAAGCTCGCCAAACGCGGCAAGCCGATCCGCGGCGGATCGACGATCAGTCAGCAACTGGCGAAGAACCTGTTCCTGACCCCTACGCGCAGCTATGTGCGCAAGGCCGAGGAAGCGCTGATCACCGTGATGATCGAACACCTTTGGAACAAGCGCCGCATCCTCGAGGTGTATCTGAACGTCGTCGAATGGGGCAACGGCATCTTCGGTGCCGAGGCGGCTGCACAGCGCTACTTCAATATTCCAGCCGCGGCTGGAAT
>JAJZLD010000069.1:11625-12000 GCA_021803785.1 Pseudomonadota bacterium
CCGTCGTGCAGGCGGCGCGCCTCGCCGTGATGCTGCCGAACCCGCGCAAGTACGAAAAGAGCTTCGGCCCACGCCTGGCAGCCCATGCCGCAAGCGTCGAGCGGCGGATGCGATTCTCCGAAGTGCCCTGACCCAATGCGCTCCTGCGGGCGCCCCTTTGTCCAGCAACACCCTGTTTTAGGCGCAGCAGACTTCATCGCGCGGCAGGCAGGGAACAGGGTGCAAGCGTAAAGCGCCGCGCACAGGCCAGTATGGCGCGCTTGAAGCGGCACCGCGAGCCGGTACCGCAGCAGCAAAGCCGCGTCTACAAATGCGCCCTCAACAAGAGACCGATAAATTGCGCGGCTTTTGCTGCAAACCGAGGGCCAAGCATGG
>JAJZLD010000070.1 GCA_021803785.1 Pseudomonadota bacterium
CGCCCTGCATGCGGGCCTGTCCTGCCCGGTCGGAAAGGTGGATCTCAAGGCGCTGAAGACGCTGCCGCCCAAACCCTACACGCAGGGCGAGCTGATCAAGGCCATGAAGACCGTCGCCAAGTTCGTGACCGACCCGCGGCTGAAACAGAAGCTGCGAGATACCACCGGCATCGGCACCGAGGCGACACGCGCCAACATCATCAACGGTCTGATCGGTCGCGGCTACCTGGTCAAGAAAGGCCGCGCCGTCCGCGCTTCCGACGCGGCATTCACGCTCATCGACGCGGTGCCCTCGGCCATCGCCGACCCCGGCACCACGGCGGTGTGGGAGCAGGCACTCGACATGATCGAGGCCGGCCAGATGGCGCTGGACACCTTCATCGAGAAGCAGTCCGTGTGGGTCGGCCAGCTCGTGCAGCAGTACCGCGGCGCAACGCTCTCGCTCAAGCTGCCGCCGGCGCCGGCCTGCCCGCAGTGCGGCACACCGATGCAGCAGCGCACGGGCAAGAGCGGCGCGTTCTGGTCCTGCTCGCGCTACCCGGACTGCAAGGGCACGCTGCCGATCGAGTCCCCGACGGGCCGGCGCAGCGCACCGCGCAAGCGGCGCGCTGCCTCCAAGGCGTCCTGATCCTCGCTTTTCCCCTGCCGCGCCGGCCACTTCACTGGCGGCGAGGCAAACGTCCCGCGCCGCGCGGGACTCCAAAGCGCGCGTCTCCTTCTGCAACGGTGTGCGCGCCCCGTCTGCCCGGCATCGGGCGACGGGGCGAGAAGGTCATTGCTCCACGAATCGCGCCCGCCGCCATTCCCTTGATCGGTGTGCCTTGCCTCGGCCACGAGGGGCTTCCTGACGCCTTGCCGCCGCGCGAGCCGTGAGGAGGCCACTTGGGCCGAGGGTATTCCGTGCCGGTGCCCGCCGGCGGAACAACGGGCTCCCTTTGTGTGTGGATGCACGCCAGAGGTTTCCGGCCCCAGCCACGAAACGGGCCGGGTGCGATTGCTGACGCAGCGAACGGCTTTGACGACGGCCTGCGCTGACGCAGCCCACAGGTGGTTTTCCTTCCTCTCCAGCCGAAGGCCCGCGTGGCCTTCGGCGCCCTGGTCCTTGCCTTGTCCCGTGACGCGGGCCTGCCCTAAAGCGGGCCGTCCGCGATTCGGTTTTCCCTGCGACGGCAGCCATGCTTCGCGCCCATCCTCACCCATGCGTTGCTGACAGTCGTCAGCGGCATGCCCTGGCAGTCTCGGTCTTCAAGACTGCAACGCGGTTCGCCGCGTTGACCGATCCAGTCCGCTTCGCATCGCCCACCGCGGACGCTCGCCGGCCTGGCGACGATGCACTTTTCTCAACCACCCGAGGGGAACCCCATCCCCTGTGGGATGCGTGCTCCCCGACCCACCAAGGAGCACGGCATGTCTGAACCTTCCGCATCTTCCTCTGCAACCGCAGTGCGCAGTGGTGCGCTGGCGCTGGCCTGGACCGGCAAGCGTCTGCCGCTACAGGTGCTGCGCAGCGCGGCCGGCCAATACATCGGCACGCAAGACGACGAAGGCCCGGTATCGCGGGAGTCCGTCGAGTATTTCCCCACCCACCTCGCAGCACAGCGCGCCCTGGATACCCATGCCTGGACGCAGCGCGCTCAGCCCTGATTCCCCACCCTTCAAGGAGTCCTCTCATGAATCTGTCTTTGCCCGAAGACGTGCTCGATCAGATGGCGCTGGAACAGGCGCACTTCGACGCTGCACCGCAGGCCTTCTTCGAGGCCTGGAAGCGCGGCGCGCAGATCGCCGGCCACGAGTGGTTCGGCGACGGCACACGCGAAGGTCTGCAGCGTGCCACCACCAAGTGGGATCTGCGGCCCAACATGCTGATGCTCAACGACGCCCTGGGCGTGCTGAGCAGCGGTCAACGCATGTTCCTGTCCGCGATGGTGAGCTTCTACAACGCCCGCGAGGGTGGCGCGATGCTCAAGCGTTGCGGCTTCGAGGGGCTGTCCGACTTCGGCGGCCTCGATCTGGAACGGCGCCAGGTCATCGCTGACCTCACGCTGCACTACAACGGCTGGTGAGCCGCGCCTGGCAACCCACCGTCCTTTCATCCCACCCCACGAGGGACATGCGTCCCCGTTCGGGGCCATGTCCCTCCTTCTTTTCGCAGGAGCGGCCATGTCCCGAATCAGCATCTTCCACTGACCCGCACCGCCCGCCACCAGGGCGGTCCGACGCCGCGGCCGGCTGACCGGCTGCCACTTCATCCACCCGCTGGGGTTCAATCCCCGGCAGGGGATTGCCTCGGCCATCCTCTGCTGGAGGAATCCCATGTCCCATTCCAACAACCCCTTCGTCCGCGGCTACGATGGCCTGTCCGTGCAACGGCTGCTGGCGATTTCCTACGACGACGACTGCCCGCTGAGCTATCTGCCGCTGCACGTCTCGCAGTCGCACCTGCCGGACAGCCAGGTCGAGCGCCATGCCTGCGTCTTCTGCGACGACTTCGCGCTGATCACGGAAGGCCAGAACGTGCCGCCCGAGCTGGACGCGCAATGCCGCAGCCACGGCATCGCCCGAAACCTCGTCTACGCCGTCATGGCCGAAGAAGCCGGCCAGCCGCTGCACGTCGGCGATACCTACTCCGAGGAAGCCGCACGCGAGGTGGTGCGGCGCCTGCGCTTCGAGACCGGCTTCTACAGCCGTGCCTGGGAAATCAGCTCGGCGCACATCACCGAGGAGGCCGGCCGCTATCTGGCCAACCTGGCCGACATCGCCACGCCGAGCGGTTTTCTGTTCATCGCCTTCCGCATTCCCTACAGCCCGGCGGTCGGCGTGAAGCTGATCGCCACGCCCTGGACGGATGCGAACGTGCAGCAGGTCGAGGGCATCACCGCCGAAGAACTGCGGCAGGAGCACCGGGCCAAGGGCATGCCGGAGTCCCTCGTGGAAGTGTTGCACCTGGCTGCGCTCGCCGACGTTCGCATGTTGGTGTTCGATGCCGGCGCGCCCGTGCTGGACGGACTGACGCTCTACGACGACGAGTAACCCCCTCTTGAGCCCCGTGCGGGGCTCTTCTTTTCCGCGGAACGCGGTGCCGGCGCGTTGCCGATTCCAGGCGGACGGCCGCCGTCATGTGCCGCACGCTGGCCGCATGTTCGCTGGCGTTGCCGGCAGCATGCCCAGGCAGTCGAGACCTTCGAGACTGCGGCGCGGTTCGCCGTGCTGGTTGTTTCGTTCTCCGGGCGCACCCGCGTCCATCCACCTCACCCTCAAGGGACAGACCTCCCTTGCGGGCGGGAGTCCCTTGGTTGCCACAAGGAGTCTCCCCATGGATACCCAAGCCATCCGCGCACAGATGCCGACGCTCGTTGTCGGTCATGTGCCTTCCAACGTCCGTTCGTTCAAGTTCAACATCTTCGACGGCCAGCCCAAGGTTTCGACGCTGGGCTTTCACATTGACCCGAAGCCTTTCGAGGGCAAGGTCATCGCCACCACCGACGAGGCCATCGTCGTCAAGACGGGACGAGCCGAGTTCGCGGTGCTCGATCGAACGCTCGTGACCGAGGTGCCCGACGAGGGCGCCAAGGTGCAGGTCGAACCCTATGTCAGACGCCGCTTCGACGGTCAGCGGGCGGACACGCCCGAGGAGCAGACCGAGTTCACCGCCGACGGCCAGCCCTACACGGTGAAGCGGTTCGTGCTCGGTTCCGCACCGGCGAAGCTGCCGATCCCCGAGCCGCGCTGCCCCGAGCTGCAGGAACTGATCGACCAACTGGAGCAGTTGCCCGCTCCCGACGGCTTCCGGCGCATCACCCACATGCTGGTGGATGCCGGTGCGCGGGACATCACCTGGGTCGATCCGCTGCCCGCCGACATCATCCGCACGCCGCCGGCCATCGGCTTCACCGTCGCCACGACGAAGTTCCAGGGTTGCGTCACCGTGCTGTATGAGCGTGGCCTCGACCTCTACGCGGTGGAGCTGCGCCGCGACGGCGAGCTGATTGAACGGGTCGATGAGGTGTTCTTCGACACCCTCGGCGAGACGCTGGAACGGCTGATCGACGACGGGAGCTGGCGCCGCATCCGAGTGCAGTGCCTGTTGTCGGGTCGCAAGGCTGTCCGGCACTGATCTCCCAGCAGCTTCCCGCCTTCGCGGCGGGAAGCCTCTCTTCCTGCATCCCTGGAGATCACACCCATGACTGTTCGATTCAAAGGCACGGAGCTGCGGCCCGTGCTCGCCGAAGCGGTGGCGAATCAATGCCGCGTCATCCTGGTCAAGGATCAGGGCGTGTACTTCCTGGCCGAGCGCGGCGAGCGCCGACCCGATGGTCGCCAGAAGACCATCGCCTATGCCGCTGGCTGCAACCCGGATGTCGATGCGTTCGATGACTGGTGGGAGCTGGCGCGCGCCGAGTTCGGCGGCGATGACTTTGGCGAGTTCTTCGATCCGAAGGAGGGCGTGTTTGCGTGCATCCTGCACAGCGAGGACGATCTCGACGTGTCCGCCACCGCGACACACCTGTCGCTGCAGGCGGTTCCTTCCGCGCCCAGCGGTAACTGACCGCCCATCCCTGGCCCCCGCTCCGGGGGCCTCTTTCTTCCCGGCAATGCGGACAGCCGCGAGTGCCAATTACCGCTCGCATGCGCGCCGCCCCGGCGCCACGCTTCCGCCCATGTTCCGCTGACGTCCGTCAGCGACATGCCCAGGCAGCCACGATCTTCAAGGCTGCGATGCGGTTCCGACCGCGTTGATCACCCCAGTTCGCACCGGCATCCATGCGCGAACGGCCATCGGTTCTCGATGGCGATGCCACCAAGCTGTTCCATCAACCCACGCGGGGGTTCCACACCTTCCCCGCCTTGGGTCGGGTGTGTCTCCGCCTCATTGTTCTCAGGAGATTCACCATGACCACTTCCACCGAAAAGTCCTACTTCGATCTGCACATCACCGGCCTCGGGTATCTCAATCGCATCCGCGAAGTGAAGCCCAAGAAAGGCGATGCGTTCCTGGCCTGCGACATCGCGGCTCTGAACGGTCCCAGCGATGACGTCTCGTATGTGCGTTTCGACACGCGCGTATCGGGTTCGGAAGCGCAGCACCTGGTGCGCCGCTGCATTCAGGCGGTCGACGCCGAGAAGAAGGTGATGATCGGCTTCCGCCTGGGCGACCTGTGGGCCGACACCTTCACCTACTCCAAGGGCAAGCGTGCCGGCGAGCAGGGGGTGAGCCTCAAGGCCCGCCTGCTGTTCGTCAGTTGGATCAAGGTCGACGGCAAGCTCGTCTACAAGGCCGAACCCAAGCCGACCGAGACCGACGAGCGCGACCCGGAAGTCCCTGTGACGTCCGACGCGCCCGCCGCGCAGCAAGCCTCGGCACCGGAGCCTTCCAAGCCCGACGCCGATGCTGCCGACGACGCTGCCGATGCCCCCGCATTGGCCGTTGCCGAGTCGTTCTGATCCGCAAGGCCCCATCCCCGGGGCCTTGTCTTCTCTTCGTCAGCAGGAGACCTTCATGATCACCATCCCCGGCCAACTGGCCATCAAGACCATCCACGGCAGGAACGGCGACTTCAACGTCGGCCGCCTGGCGACCTCGATCGGCGAGTTCGTCGTGAAGAACGCCGAACTCGATCAGTACCGCGAGGGCAAGTACGACGGTGATTTCGTCATCGTCGAGATTCGCCCCTCCACGTACAACGCCAACGGCCGCATGGTCATCGAGATCCGCGCCCATCTGGGCGGGATGACACTGTCCAACATCGACGCCCTGAGCCGCGACGAGGCCCGCCGGCTGAGTCCGCAGGAAGTCGATCCGATCGACGAGGAAGCGCAGACGCCCGCGCCGGCAACGCCCCCGGCCAAGCCGAAGGCGAAGTCGCGCAGTCCGCGTGATCCCCTGGTCGATACCACGCCGTTCGGCAGCGAATCGGCTCCCGTGTCCGCTGCGGCCTCGGCCGAGGCAGACGACGCGGTGCTGTTTGGTGCCTTGTGGCCCCTGGGCGAGACCGTGAAGCTCGATGCGACCGTGGATCGTCGTGTGCTGCGTCAGCAGCGCGACCGTCTCGACAAGCTCGGCTACGAGTTCGCTCCGTTGTCCCAGGACTGGCACCTCAAAGCTGCCTGATCCATCCGCCGCCTTACGCGGCATTCCGCCACCCGCCGGGGTTCTCCCCCGACGGGGAGGGCTCCGGCCTTTGCTTCAAGGAGACCCTCATGGGCTGGACCTTCGTTCGTCAGACGCGCGATCAGTTGATCCGCGAGCTGCTCGCTCCGCAGGCGTCCGAACGCGCTTGCTGCGAAGTCATCGACCACACACTGGACGGCGACGTTCTGTGGACCGTGGTTCGCGTCACCGCCAGGCAGGCGGGCGTCATGGGCCTCGCGGCCGGTGAGTCCGTCTGCTACATCGGCTGCCATCTTCTGGAAAGCTCGGGCGGCGATTGGGGCTACAAGTCCCTCGATGAGTCCGTGCATCCGTACTACTACTCGTGCCGCTGCGCTATCTCGACATGGCGCCGGTGCAAAGCTCCGAGTGGCGCGAGCGGGTTCACCGCTTCCACGCGGGGCGCGCTGTCTAGCGGCACGCATCTTCCTTCACCCAACCGGGGCGAGCACGGCCCCGCGGGCTGTGGTTGCTCCTTCTTTTCCAAGAGGACATCACCATGCCTGCACCTTCTTCCGCGAAACCGCTGTACCGCATCGACGAATGCCCCGACCTCATGGCTGACGGTTGCGTCGGTGACGAGCAGGGCAATCTCGTCTTTCTCTCGATCTGGGCGCGCGACACCGCCGTTCAGGAGTTCCTCGCCCGCCTGACCCTCGGCCGGGACGAACAGGGACTGGATCAGTTCCACGTCATCACCGAGCAGGGCGCATCCATCTCGGTCTTCGTCGGCAACGTCGAGAACCTGGAAAAGCGCATCACCCGCGCCTATCGGCGAACGCTGTTCGGTTCGCTGACGAACGTGTGGCTGTTCGATCGTCGCTGCGTGAAGCCAGACAAGGCCAACGCCAGCGCGCTGGCGCTTCTGCCCAGGGATTCCGCTCACCGGCTCGACCGGCTGTGGACGCTGGTGCAGGACACCTGCCCGCTGCCACTGCTCGACCACTGGCGCGACACCGTGCTGGAGCTGTTGCAGACACGGCGGATGCTGACCGGTCTTCCCTTGGCCCTCGGGCCGCTGGAAGGCCATCGGCTGGCCCTCGATGTCCCGGCGCTGACGAAGGCGTTGGGCGAGCTGATCCGCAACGGCACCCTTGGCGCCACGCAGTACGAACTGGCCGCGAACGCACCGCTTCGGCGTGTGGCGTGAGCCATCCCCACGGGCATGCGCGCCGCGCGTGCCCGCCTTCCCTCATCCATCACCAGGAGAAATCCATGGCACTCATGTTTCCGCGCCTGGCGCGCAATTTCATCCGTAACGGCTACTTCCCCACCGACGAGCCGACGCTGGAGCGGGCCTTGTCCGCACTGGTGCCGTCTCCCGGCTCCATGTCCCTCCTCGATCCCTGCGCCGGCGAAGGCGTGGCGATTGCCGAAGCCGCCCACGCCCTCGGGCGCGAGCAGGTCCAGGCCTTCGCCGTCGAGTACGACGCCGAGCGTGCCCGCCACGCACGGCAACTTGTCGATCGCTGCATCCAAGGTGATCTGATGGACACGCTGATCTCGCGCCAGTCCTTCGGGCTGCTGTGGCTGAACCCGCCGTATGGCGACCTGAGCAAGGACGTGAACGGCAACATCGGCTATCAGGGCCAGGGCCGTGCGCGGCTGGAAAAGCTCTTCTATCAGCGCGCGCTGCCGCTGCTGCAGTACGGCGGCGTGCTGATCTTCATCGTGCCGTCCTACGTGCTCGACGCCGAGCTGGTCGGATGGCTGACGCGCCACTTCGCCGACCTGCGCATCTACCGTGCGGTGGAAACGCAGTTCAAGCAGGTGGTGATCTTCGGTCGCAGGATTCGTCAACGCGACCAGGCGTCGGAGTCGGCCAAGTCCTTGCGCGGTCTGCTGCTGCAGATCGGACAGGGTGACGCCGAAGCCGAGGAGCTGCCGCCCGAATGGCCGTTCCTGCCGTACACCGTCCCTGCCAGCCCGGCCGAGCCGGAGCACTTCTATCGCGTGACGATGGAGCCCGAGCAGTTCGCCGATGAAGTCGGCCGGCTGCAAGGACTCTGGCCGGCGCTCGATACCCACCTGGGCGCCGCTCAGCAGTCGCTGCGTCCGCCCGCGCGGGCCTTGTCGCACTGGCATCTCGCCCTGGCTCTGGCCGCAGGCGCGATCTCCGGCGTGGTGAAGTCCAAGAGCGGGCGCGTGCTCGTCGTCAAAGGTGATACCCACAAGGAGAAGACCCTCCAGACGGAGTACACCGAACGCGACGACGGCTCCGTGGCCGAGACGCGCATCCTCACCGACAAGTTCGTGCCGGTCATTCGTGCATGGGATTTGACGCTGGGCTCGCCCACGTGGGGCGAAGTGCTGACCATTCGCTGATCGCTGTTCCCTGACGGTTCGTCGTCGCTTTCATCCACCCACCGGGGTCACGTTGCCCCGATGGGGTGCCGTGGCCCCTTCTTCCAGAAGGAGATACCACCATGGCACTCGCAGTCCTCAACCTCGCGTCACAAGCACGCTTTTCGCCCGGGCAGGTGATCATGACCGCCGGCGTCGACGAACTGGTCCGACAGGGCCGGCTCAACCCCACGCCGTACCTGCGCCGCCATCTTCATGGCGATTGGGGCGACCTGAGCGACAGCGATCGGCGGCAGAACGACGCCGCGCTGAAGTCCGGCGAAGATCGTCTGTTCTCGTCCTACCAGGTCACGCGCGACCTGAAGCTCTGGATCATCACCGAATGGGATCGCAGCGTCACCACACTGCTGCTGCCCAGCGAATACTGATCCGCATCCAGCGGTCTCGCGCCGCTTCTTTCTTCCCACCCAGGGGCATGTCACCGCCCCGTGGGGGAGGTGCATGCCCCATTGCCTTGGAGCATCACCATGTCCCTCGATCTCGAAACCGTTCCCGAAACCGCTGTGCAGGGCTACCTGCTCGAGGCGGCCGCTTCACCCCTCACGCTCAGCCTGCAGGACTTTGTATCGGAGTTCGGCAACGAACTGCTCGATTCGCTCAACCGCGCCAATCCGCCGGTCTACACCGGCCAGGTGCGGGGGCATCGGCAACTGATCCTCGCCACGCTCAAGCGCAAGCTGTTCCCGGCGCAAGCCGATGTGGTCCATGCCGTCACCGAGCTACTGATCGACCGCGGCGAACGCGCCGCGATCGTCAACGGCGAGATGGGATGCGGCAAGACGACCGTCGGCATCGCCACGGCCGCCGTGCTCAACGCCGAAGGCTACCGCCGCACCCTGGTGCTCTCGCCACCCCACCTGGTCTACAAGTGGCGGCGCGAAATCCAGGAGACGGTGGCCGGTGCCAAGGTCTGGGTACTCAATGGCCCGGACACGCTGGTCAAGCTGCTGAAACTGCGCGAGCAGTTGGGCGTGCCGGCCCAGGGCCAGGAGTTCTTCGTCCTGGGCCGCGTGCGGATGCGGATGGGGTTCCACTGGAAACCTGTCTTCGTTCGGCGGCGCACGCCTCACGGCGACGTGGGGGCCTGCCCGGATTGCGGGCATGTCATCACCGACCTCGACGGCGAGCCGATCAACCCGGTCGAGCTGGAAGCCGAGGAGTCCCGCCGCAAGTGCAGCCACTGCCGTGCACCGCTGTGGTCGTTGATCCGTCCCAGAGGCCTGTCCGCCAGCGACCAGTCCTCGACCGTGCTCAAGGCACTGAAGCGTATTCCAACCATCGGGGAAGTCACCGCGCAGAAGCTGATGCAAAAGTTCGGTGACGCCTTCCTCGCGTCGATGCTCGGGGACAACATCCACGAGTTCATCAACCTGATGGATGGCAACGGCGAGCTGGTCTTCTCGGACCGGCAAGCCCACCGCATGGAGCGCGCGATGGCCAACATGGAGTTCGGCTTCGGCGAGGGCGGCTACCAGCCGTCCGAGTTCATCAAGCGCTACCTGCCCCAGGGCACGTTCGACCTGCTCATCGCCGACGAGGCGCACGAGTACAAGAACGGCGGTTCCGCTCAGGGCCAGGCCATGGGCGTGCTGGCGGCCAAGTCGCGCAAGACCTTGCTGCTCACCGGAACGCTGATGGGCGGCTACGGCGACGACCTGTTCCACCTGCTGTTCCGAGCCCTGCCGGGGCGGATGATCGAAGACGGCTACCGTCCGACGAAGAGCGGCAGCATGACGTCGGCCGCGATGGCGTTCATGCGCGATCACGGCGTGCTCAAGGACATCTATTCCGAGAGCACGGGCACGGCGCACAAGACGGCCAAGGGCACCAAGGTATCGGTGCGCACGGTCAAGGCGCCGGGTTTCGGTCCCAAGGGCGTACTGCGGTGCGTCCTGCCGTTCACGGTATTCCTCAAGTTGAAGGACATCGGCGGCAATGTGTTGCCGCCTTACGACGAGGAGTTCCGCGAAGTCGCGATGGACACGGCGCAGGCCGCGGCCTACCGCGATCTGGCGGGTCGCCTGACCCAGGAGCTGAAGCAGGCCCTGGCGAAGCGCGACACGACGCTGCTCGGCGTGGTCCTCAACGTGCTGCTGGCCTGGCCGGACTGCTGCTTCCGGTCGGAAACCGTGGTGCATCCGCGCACGCGCAACACCTTGGCGTTCGTGCCGGCTCAGTTCAACGAGTTGGAGGTGATGCCCAAGGAACGCGAGCTGATCGAGATCTGCAAGCAGGAGAAGGCAGAAGGTCGCAAGACCCTGGTCTATTCGGTCTACACCGGCACGCGCGACACCACGTCGCGTTTGAAGGTGCTGCTGGAGCAGGAAGGCTTCAAGGTGGCGGTACTGCGCGCGAGCGTGGATGCCTCCCGCCGCGAGGACTGGATCGCCGAGCAGTTGGACCGTGGCATCGACGTGCTCATCACCAATCCCGAGTTGGTGAAAACCGGCCTGGACCTGCTGGAGTTCCCGACCATCGTGTTCCTCCAGTCGGGCTACAACGTGTATTCGTTGCAGCAGGCCGCGCGGCGCTCATGGCGCATCGGCCAGAAGCAGCCGGTGCGCGTGATCTACCTCGGCTACGCCAACTCCTCGCAGATGACCTGCCTGGGGTTGATGGCCCGGAAGATCATGGTGTCGCAAAGCACGTCGGGCGACGTGCCGGAGTCCGGGCTCGATGTCCTGAATCAGGACGGCGACTCGGTGGAGGTGGCACTGGCACGGCAGCTTGTCACGGTCTGATCCATGTGCTCATGCCGGCGGCCCCTCGGGGTCGCCGGCTTCTTTCCACGGCCCTTCGGGGCTGCCTTCTGTTAGGTTATCTTCGATCTCTTTATGAGGCGGGTAATGAACAAGAACGGTAAGCAGAGGGCATTGGTCGTGATGGGGGCCGGAGCCTCGGTGGAGCTGGGCATCCCCGCTACGATTGGATTCGGGAATCTTATCGATGACGCCATCAAGGCCGACAAATACTGTGCCCATGTGGGAGGAACGGAGGTCTATTTCGACATTCGAGACAAGTTGCGCACCTACTATGCCAGCGAGGCCGAAGCCCACTTTGAGCGCATCTATCACGTCATGCACGAACTCAGCCAGTTGCGCGCAAAGCAAGGCGCGGTTCCCAAGTTCCTACCCGTGATGTATCCGTTCCTGGGCACCGCTGTGACGCACCCTGAGCAAGCACTCAAGGCCGCCTGCAGCGCGATGCTTGATTTCATCTATGCGAAGGTCTCGGAAGTCTGCGACAACCCAGCCCTACCATTGAATCCCTTGTCTGCGTTCTTCGAGGTGCTGGAGCAGCAGTACGTCCCTCGCGTGTACACGACCAACTACGATGATTTCGTCGCCCAGGCGACCCAAGGGCGCTACTTCACCGGCTTTACGCAGCGACATGGCGATCACTCGGACTTCGACGGAAAGGCTTTCTGGGCGGAGTGGGGCAAGCCGGCCTTGTTCTTATC
>JAJZLD010000071.1 GCA_021803785.1 Pseudomonadota bacterium
CAAATTCGCGCCCGACCGGCCCCATCGGGATCTCGGTCTTGCCTGCGGACACATTCACGGTGACCTGCGCAGGCGACTGCCGCAGGATTGTCTGCTTGAACCATTCGATGAATCCGCTCTGCGCCTTCGCCAAACCATCGTTGAGCAGCGATGGGTTATCCCATGAGGTCTGCCGATACACCGTATCCAGAACCTTGCCGATCGGCGAGTTGACCGGATCGCCCAGACGATTGAGCTGTTTGACCGCATCGTCAAAGCTGGCGAAGTCGGCAACCGTCACACCCTGGAGGAACTTCTTCCATTCCGCCGCGTAGTCGGTTTTGTACATCAGCGTCAGCGCCTTCTGGATCTGCTCCGGACTGCCCTCAAGTGACAGATCGTCACGCGCAGCGGTCTTCAGTACCCAATCGGTGCTTTGCAGCTCCTTGCTCGCAGCCTCCTTGATCGCCGCCTCGACGTAGCCTTCCCACGCCTCGCGGGTGAAGGTGCCCGGAATCGCGTGACTGCCGACCACGAGGTCTCGTGCATCATCGCCAACGATGCGTGCCACCGTCATCGACGGGAAGCGCGTAGCGGCACGCGCCTTGATCTGGGCATACACCCGCTCACGCGCCGGCTGCCCCTTAACCACTTTACGCAGTACATCGCGCGTCTGATCAACCAGCGCGAGGCGGGTTTCCACCAGAGGGAAGTCCGGCTGCGCGCTCTGCGCAACCACAAAGGCCAGCATGCGTTCCGCCGAACGGATCATCCGCTCGCGTGGCATCTCGCCGCGGTTGTTCTCAAGCCAATTACGCCAGAAGCGCGCGAGCTGGTCGTTCAGGTGCCCGGGCTCGACATGTTCGTGGCTGCCCAGCATCAGGTAGGTCTTAAGTGCGTTGTAAGCGTCCTGGACATCCGTCGGGGACGCATCGCGATACGGTTGGGCAGCACCGTCCTGCCGCGCGGCAACCTTCTCGGCCGCCCCGGTCTGTGCGGGCGCGAGCTCGCCGCTGCGACGATTCACCTCGGCCAGATAGCCTTCGAGCGATTCCGCGACCGGTTTTAGCAAGATCTGCCGCACGCCGTGAAAGTACTCGGCGCGCAACTTCGCCTCCAATGCGTCGCCTTGGTAAAGGCCAAAACCAAGGCCCGCAGGGCGGTTCTCACGATAGCGCTCCAGTTGTTCGATGCGGTCCTGCATCAGTTCGAGCGCTTCAATACGGGACGCAAGATCCTGCCGGCCTTCCTGCAGGCGCACGGCTTTCGCCAGATCGGCCTGCACATGCGACACAAGACGCTGATTCGACACATAGGACCAGGCCAGCGCACCAAGCACGAGGCCAAAGCCCACCACCGACGCTGCGAAGGCCACCGCCCGCATACGGGTGCGCGTTCGGCTCGCGTATTGCCGCACGCAGCGCACGATCGGCAAAGATGACTTTCGAGAACAGATCCCTTAGAAAGAACCCGCCCTGCGACGACAAGGGCATATCAACCGCGGGCGCCAGCTTGAGGCCGAAGCGGTCGGCAATACGCTCGCTCGACGTACCGGCTGCACGCCCCTCCTGAAGCGCGCTGGTGAAGTAGAAGCCGCGGAAGATCGGTTTGAACTGGAACGGGTTGTCTTCGAACAGCGTTGCCACAAATGCGCGCAGAGCCGGGCGCACCGCCAAGAACTCAAGCGGAAAGGTCAGCACCCCAGCGCCGAGCTTTTCACCGCGGTAGAGCGCCATACGCGCGACCGATTGCTCGCGCAGGCCCTCGTACAGCCGATCGAAGTGATCGTCGAAGCGCGCCACCGGATCAGCAGAGCCATCGGCGTCATACGCAAGCGTTGCGCCCCACACCCGGGCACGTTCAGCAGCGTCACAGTCTTCAAAGAATTCAGCGAAACCGGCGATCAGATCCACCTTCGTAAACACGATGTACACCGGCGCAAACACTTCGAGCTCGGCGGTCAGCTCCTGAACGCGGGCGCGGATTTGCTTGGCGAGCTTGATGCCGTATTCCGGGCGATTCTGGGTCAGCTCCTGCACGCTGGCCGCGACGACGATACCGTTGATCGGCGCCTTGGGGCGATGGCGTTTGAGCAGGTGCAGGAAGCCAAGCCATTCGCCGCGGTCCTCGTCCTCCACTGCGTAGCGCCCAGCGGTGTCGAGCAGGATGCCTTCGGTGGTGAAGAACCAATCGCAGTTTCGTGTGCCGCCGATGCCCTGAACAATGCTGCCGCCCTGATCAGCAAACGGAAACTGCAGGCCTGAATTCACGACCGCCGAACTCTTGCCTGCAGCCGGGTTGCCGATCACCATGTACCACGGCAGTTCGTAGAGCGCAGCGCGCCCCGACAGCTCGCCGAGCTTCGACCCCTTGATCGTTGCGATTGCCTCACCCATCCGCCGACGCAGCACGTCGACCTCGCCACGTTTGGACGGTGTCGCACGGCTGACGGCGCGATCCGACTCCTGGGTCAGCATCTGCGTCAACGCAGCCGCCTCGCGCGCAGCTCGTCGGCGACGCAAGCCCCACGCACCGAGCACAATCAGCAGGATCAGCACGATCGCGGCAATCGCCCACCACAACGCCAACTTCAGCGTGTGAGCAGAAAGCAGCAAGAAAGCGCTCGCAAGCAAAAGCGCCAAGATCGTCAAGATCCGGCTGTCTGTAAGGAAATTCCAGAATCCACGCATGGTTTGGGTCGTCGTAGTGTGGCCAGCTTCAGGAGGCGGCTGGCTCAGGTTCGTAGGTTTGCAGCAGCAGCGCGCCCCGCTCCAGCGGATCGGCCAAGGCGGCGAGCAGGGTCGGTTTTTGGGTCTGTTCGGTTTGCGCGGCGGCAAGCGCTAACGCGAGCGTGGTACCCGCAACGCCCAGGTCCCCCAGCGCCGCACCAAGCCCCACGCGCTCCGCAACCGGATCAAGATGCGCCAGCACGTTGTTCATTGCGGCAGCGATCTCGACCGCACGAGTCGGACGGACATCGCCCTCGCTGACCACGGCAGCGACTGCATCGGCCGACGTCTTTCCGGCTTCGAGCGCAGCGTGCAACAGCGACTCGAGCACGGTCGTGTCGCTCCGGCCGGTCATGCGCGGCGGGGCATCGCGTCGAGCGTTAAGCGGGATCGACAGGCGAGCCAGCACCGGCCATCCATGCGCTGTCTCTGGACGACCGAGCAGCACGGCAGCGGCCGCTTCGCCGGGCACCAAACCCTCGGGTTTGTCGTGCGCGAAAAGCCTGCCTTCACTCGCCGCGCGCTCGATCACGACCTCATCGATATGGCTGTCGAATGCGAGCAAGAACAGATTCCGAGTCTGCGCCTTATCCGCCTGCCAGGCCCTGACTTCAGCCAGCGTCGCGGTGCTGTCTTCGGCCGCAACGAGATACACCGCCGGCAAGGCCTCAGACCAAACCTGCGCAATCAGGTGCTCGATCCAGCGCGCCGCCAGCGATTGCATGGATTCGCTCCATGCTCGAGGCACAAGCGCCCTCACCACAATCGGCAACGCGCGCGGGGCCGCGTGGCGCGAAGCCGGCTCCGGCATTGTTGCAACGAGCTGCTGAAGAACCGGCGACGCAGCCCCCTTCAGGAGCGCCAGCGCGCGCACGAATCCGGCCGGCGGCGCGATGACATCGGCGCCAACGTGCGCGAGCCAGTCATGCACCTCATGAACGCTCAGCTCAGCCGCTCGCGCCATACGAACCGGCATGCCGTCAAAGTCTAGATAGTCAGGCTCCGGCGCAGGCGCCAAGTCGCCAGCGGCGATTGCCTCGATTACGGCACTGGCCGACTCGCCCCCAGCGGTACTCACACCTGCCGCCAGCACCAACATTTCGGTCACGGCGACCGTCGCTTGCGCAGGCTGCTCGGGCTGTCCGGTCGATACCGGGATCGGCGCCTCGGTCGGCGAGCCGATCCGACGCAGCACCATCCACCCAAGACCGGCCACCAAACAAACACCAACAGGCACCAGCACAAACCCGACCAGCAAGTCTGAGGGGGTGACGACCTGAGGGCTGCTTTGCCACCACAGCACCGCACCGCCCCAGCTCAGAGCCAGCAGCACGATCAACACAAGCACGAAACGGATGCGACCAGACATGCGATTCAGGTCAGTCCAAAGTAGTTGCCTGGCCCGCGATCAGGACCGCACCGCAAGCGGTCTTGTCGCCGTGCCGCGCAGCCGGGCGTCCATCGATCATGCACGTCGGATCGCCGCTGACGATCACCGTGGTACCGCCATGGCCCTTCTTCGGGCAGGTCACCTTGTCGCCTACGCGCGCGATCGCCTTGCCGCCCGCCACACTCTGAGGGCTACCCTCGATCACGACGCCGCCGTGGCTAGTCTTGTCCCCAATCACAATAAATGGACGCCCCATGTACCGCTCCTGCTTACTTGCGGCCGAGCACACCTGCCCGGCGCAGTTCGACGTGTCCGAAATCCATCAGCTTCCAGCGTCCGCCCCAAGTCAGCCCCAGCGCCTCGGCCCGTTCTCCAAGCAGGCGATAGCCCTCCATCGCCCATGGGTCACGTTCGCTGATGACGATCTTGCCGCCGCGAAAGAACGCCAGGTCCGCTGCAAGACCAAACTGGTGATAGCTCTGAAAGGCGCCCGCACGCGTCACATGCGGCCCCATGGCAGCAAGCTGCGCCTGGCGCTCTGGACTGCGATACCCCTCCAGCAGCGCCAGTTCATAACCGCGCTCGCTCATTTGCTGGAACAACACCAGGATGCGCTGACGGAACTCGCCATCCATCAAGGTCCAGTCGCGACTGGCAGAGGCGATCTCGGGTCGCTCTGCCTGCAGTTCGGCCGTCACGAACACCTCGGGCGGTAGCGCCGGAGGTGGCACCAGATGCTCACCATCAAGCAGGGCCGCGAGCACCGGATCCCGAACCTCGGCCTTATCCTCAAAGCCCGCCATCGGACGGGTCATCGACAGCAACACGGCGCACACCACCGGAAGGATCACCGCCGCCGCGCTCAATACGATGACCAGACGATTGGATCGAACCCAACTCCATCCATGCACAGCAACGCTGGTGCCGTTTGCACCCATCACGACAAGTACGTCACGTCCGCTGACACCGATCCGACGCTGCGCACTACAGACCCTCTGCACCTGCCGTTGCATGCCGCGTATCGCCGCATCGCGAAGCGCCGGAAAGCACATCATGCCCCCGCCAAGCACGGCAACAATCATGAGGGCGGACAGACCTAAGAGCAGTTCCACAAACGTCGCCAGAGCATCCGAAAAATGACGATCGGATTATACGAGCCGATACATTTAGCATATGCGGTAATTCTTCTCGCATAATCCAATTTGTTCGCCGCTAATATTCATGCCCATGACATCCCCGGAATCGAGCCCGGTTCAGACCGGAGCAGCCCCTCGTCCATCGCTGTTCGAACAGCCTGCCGGCAATGCGCGTACGCCGCACCGGGAGATCGCCGTGCTCGCTCCGTTCGCAACGCCCAAACCGGCGCAGCCCTCGGTGCGCTGGGCCACCGCGGGCGTTGCAGCAGTCGCCTCGGCATTTGCGTTGCTGGCCGGCGCCACCCTGTGGGCTGTGGTCAATGGCGGCAACTCGGAGCAAGCAGCGCCGCCCACCCTGTTGGCGCAACGCGCGCCAGCAAAGCCTGCTGCGGCACACGCAGCGGCTCCGGCGGTTGCAAGCGTGGCGCTAGAGGAGCCGACCCAATCCCAAACGACAGCTGCGGTCGTGGCTAACCCCGCGCCTGGCGCAACGATGGTGGACACCCTGGATCCCGCCAAGGCCATGCAGCCAGCCCTCGCAGCCAAGACCGTTGACGAGACAGGCGCGATAGCTGCGTACCCAATCGCAGCGGCGCACCCCGCCAAGACACCGACCCAGGTCACGCCCCGTCACGCTTCAAGCTCGACGCCCAAGGCGACGCAGCACAAGCCGTCGAACGAAAAACCCAAACCGCGCAGTACCAAACCAAAAGGCGAAGCGGACACCGCCCTGCTCGCTGCACTGGTCGCGCATATTGACCACACCGCTGCGCAAACGGCCAACCGCGACGTGGTAGAGCGCAACGCACAGCCGGGCAGCACCGCGGTACTGGTCGCGCGTTGTGACCGGCTTGGAGGGTTTGAAGGCACGCTATGCCGCAAGCGCATCTGCAAGGGCTTGTGGGGTAGCGACCCGGCCTGCCCGAGTCGTTGAGCAGCGCGCATTCGACGCGCGGCAATCGCCTCAATCGAACAGGGAACGCGTTTGGCCCAGCGGCTCCGCAGCTGCCTTGATTTGCGGTTCCAGATCAGCCACCTTCACGCCAAGCAGGCGAAGCTTTCGCTCGATCGGCACGCGACGCAGGCAATCGACCGCCACATCGCGGATCGTCATGAAATCGGCGGTGGCGTAGGTCAGTTTGCGGTCCCGCGTTACCTGCTCGAAGTTATCGAACTTCACTTTCACACCGATGCTTCGGCCGACGTAGCCCTTGGCGGCCAGGTCGGCAGCCACCTGACGAGAGAGCTTCACGATCACCGACAGCAGCGTGAGCGGATCTCGGGTGTCGTGGGGAAAGGTGATCTCCCTCGAGCGCGATTTGGGCTCCTGATGTGTTTCAACCGGCCGCTCGTCGCGCCCCGCGCCGGCATCGGCCAGCCAGCGCCCATAGCGCTGGCCGAAGTGCCGCACCAGCATCTGAGGCGATGCGGCCGCCAGTTCGCCGATCGTGCGGATTCCCAACTGTTCGAGCTTTGCAGTCGCCTTCGGGCCGACGCCGTTGATCTTGCTGACGGCAAGCGGCCAGATCCGCGCTGTTATCGCCGACTCATCGATGATCGTCAGTCCGTTCGGCTTGTCCAGATCAGAGGCGATCTTTGCGATCAACTTGTTCGGCGCGACGCCGATCGAGCAGGTCAGCCCGGTCGCCGCCGTAACCCGCGCCTTGATTGCCCGCGCAAGCGTTTCGGTATCGCCCGGCACATCGGTCAGGTCGATATAGATTTCATCGATGCCGCGATCTTCAATGCAGCTGGCAACTTCGGCCACAGCCGCCTTGAACAAGCGCGAATAGTGCCGATACGCGGCGAAATTCACCGGCAGCACGATCAGATCGGGACACAGACGAAGCGCGGTGCGGATCGGTTGCCCGGAACGGCAGCCAAAGGCCCGCGCTTCATAGGTGGCGGTGGTGAGCACACTGCGGCTCTCCAGCAACTGCGCACGCCCTTCCGGCGTGCGCGAATCGCCGATGCCGCCAATTGCCACCGGTAGCCCGCGCAGTTCGGGCTGGCGCAGCAGTTCGACCGACGCGAAGAAGGCGTCCATGTCGAGGTGGGCGATACGGCGATTCGGAAACATCGCGAAAGTTTAGCGGAGGGGTTGAACTTTTCGCTGCCGTCGCCATCTACACCAGCGTACCGGTTCAGGAGAGCCGGTGCGGTTGATGGGGAGTAGCTCACTTCTGCTGCGTCGTCACCACGATCGCTGACGCGATCCGGCGCACAGGCGGGCCCGCAAGGGGCCGCGAGCGAGACCGTTACCGGCATGTCCGGCGCGGTCGCTCGTCCATTCAACGGAAAGGGGCCTTGTCCGGCAACGGCGCAAGGCCCTTTTCGTTTCACGGGCCGTGCGCCGGATCGATCAACGCGCATTGAAAGGAAAACCTGTGAAACGCGTTCTGCTGCTTGTCGCGACCAACATCGCGATCGTCATCCTGCTGTCGATCACCGCACGTCTGTTGGGGCTTGATCGTTACCTCGAAGCCAACGGCAGCCTGAACCTGCAGAGCCTGCTCGTGTTCTGTGCGATCTTCGGCTTCGGTGGCGCCTTTGTGTCGCTCGCCATTTCGAAGTGGATGGCCAAGTTCTCGACCGGCGCCCAGGTCATCACGCAACCGCGCAATCAGGCCGAGGCCTGGCTGCTCGACACGGTGGCGCGTCAGGCGCAGGCCGCTGGCATCAAAATGCCGGAAGTGGCGGTGTATGACTCGCCGGAACTCAACGCTTTCGCCACCGGACCGAGCCGCAACAACGCCCTGGTCGCCGTTTCGACCGGGCTTCTGCACAACATGCGGCCCGATGAAGTGGAAGCCGTGCTGGCGCACGAAGTCAGCCACGTAGCAAACGGTGACATGGTGACGCTGACGCTGATCCAGGGCGTCGTGAACACCTTCGTCATGTTCATCGCGCGCATTGTCGGCAACGTGGTCGATAAGCTGGTGTTCAAGAACGAGGAAGGGCACGGCCCGGCGTTTTTTGTCACCACCATCGTCGCCGAGCTGGTGCTGGGCGTGCTGGCTTCGATCATCGTCATGTGGTTCTCGCGCCAGCGTGAATTCCGCGCCGATGCAGGTGCCGCAAAGCTAGTTGGCGCCACACCGATGATCAACGCGCTCGAACGCCTGAAGCTCAACGCCGAAGGCGGCGCCCTGCCGGACGGGGTGAAGGCGCTCGGCATCTCGGGTGGGCCGGCGTTCATGAAACTCTTGATGTCCCACCCGCCACTTGATGAACGCATTGCCGCGCTGCGCGCCAGCCGCTAAGGAGATCCGCATGACCCCGATCCGTACCTATCCGGAAAACAGCCCGCAGGCCGTCGGCCGCATCGTCGCAATGATGATGGTCGCGGACGGCAGCCTCGCCGAGGCCGAACTGGCAGCACTCTCCGACCCTGAGCATCTCGCCAGCGTGGGCCTCGACGCCCACGCGCTGCGCACAGTGCTGGCCGACCATCTGGTCGATGTAGCGCTGGCCAGCCCGAAACCGCACGAAGCACGGGTGAATGACCCGGCGATTCTCGACCAGGTGCTCGCACCGGTCACCGACCCCGCGCTGCGTCTGAAAGCGTGTGCGCTGGCGATCCACGCAAGCGGCGCTGACGAACAGATCGCACCGGCAGAGCAGGCTGTGCTGCACTACATGCTCGATCAGTGGGGCTTGACGCTGGAGCAGTTGCACGACTATCTGGCGCAGCACCTGAACTGAGCCGTCACGACGACGCCCGAACGGGCGTCGTTTTTCTTTCAGGCGGTCGGCCGACTGACCGACAGCAGACGCAGGCCCACGCCAAGAAATGCCATCCCGGTGGCTCGATCATGCATCTGCTCCGGTTTGCCCGGCGGTACGCGCTCCTGGATCACGCTAACTGCGGGCGCCTTGACAAGACCACAGACTCGCAAGTGCCGCACGCTTGTCCCCGGTCAGGGACGCCGGCCGCCCCACGCCGCAGAATCGCGCCCTTTCCTTCCCCCGGAAATCCCCCATGACCGCCGCCGAACATTTTATCCCGGGCAAGGACGCCTCACTCGAAGCGAGCATCGCGCGCCTGCAAGGCCTGCTCGCCGAGCGCGGCTTCCGCCTCGAAGAGCACGCCTGGCTCAACCCGGTCGCCGACTGCTGGTCGGTGCATCTACGCGACGCCGATTGCCCGCTGCTCTACACCAACGGCAAGGGCGGTTCGCAGTTGGCTGCCCGCGCCAGCGCGCTTGGCGAATTTGTCGAGCGCGCAAGCTGCAACCACTTCTGGTCCCACTATCACCTTGGCGAGACGATCGCGCGGCACGAGTTCGTCCACTCGCCGCAGGAGCGATGGTTTCCGCTCGGTGAGGACGAAAGCTGGCCAAGCGGTTTGCTGGACGCCGCATTGCAGGATTTCTACAACCCAGACGCCAGCGTGCCCGCCTCGCACCTTGTCGACCACAACAGCGGCAACGCCGCACGCGGCATCTGCGCGCTACCGCATGTACGCCAACGCGATGGCGTAACGCTGTGGATGCCGGTGAACCTGATCGGCAATCTGTACGTCAGCAACGGGCTCGCAGCGGGCAATTCCGCCGAAGAGGCGCGCACCCAGGCGCTGTCGGAGATCCTTGAGCGCCATGTGAAGTTCCGCGTGCTGCGTGAAGACCTCTGCCTGCCCGAGGTGCCGGGCGAGGTACTGGAGCGCCATCCGCGCATCGCCGCCGGCGTAGCGGCACTGCGCGACGCTGGCTTCGGCATCCGCGTTCAGGATGCTTCGCTCGGCGGTGAGTTCCCGGTGATGGCGGTGACGCTGTTGAACCCGGCAGACCACGGCTGCTACGCCAGCTTCGGCGCGCACCCGCGCTTCGAGGTTGCGCTGGAACGTGCGCTCACCGAACTGCTGCAAGGGCGCGCGCTCGACGCACTCACCGGCTTTCCGCCGCCGGCCTTCGACGCCGACGAGGTCGCCGATCCGTCGAACATCGAAACGCATTTCGTTGATTCATCCGGCGTCGTCGGTTGGCGGCTGCTCGCGGGCGTGCCGGATTTCGACTTTGCAGACTGGGATTTCGCCGGCAGCACAGCAGACGAATTCCGCCATCTGTGCGACACGATCCACGCCGCCGGGCACGACATCCTCATCGCGGACTTCGATCACCTGGGCGCGTACGCCTGCCGCATCGTCGTGCCGGGCATGTCAGAGATTTACCCGGTCGAAGATCTGGAATGGGAAAACAACAGCGTCGGCAACCTGCTGCGCCCGGCACTGCAACGCTTGCCGGAGCTCGACGAGGCCGAGTGCGAAGCCTTGCGCGATGCGCTGGAAAGCCTGAATCTTGCCGACGAACGCCCGGTTGCCGCGTTGATCGGGCTGGCGCCCGACGCCGATTCGCCATGGCGCACGCTACGGGTCGGGGAGCTGAAGGCGCTGCTCGCACTGGCAGTTGGCGACACCGACGCCGCCGCGGAGGGCTGCGCATGGGTCAGCCAGTTCGGCCACCTGGACGCGGCTCGAGCGCGCGTTTACCGGGCGCTGGAGGCCGTGCTGCGTCTGCCTCCGGGTGACCGCTACGGGCCGGCGCTCGATGCGCTCTACGGCAGAGCAGCGCTGGCCACTGCCGAAGCGCTTGCGAGCGGGAAGCTGCGCTTCTTCGGCCTTGATGTGCTGGGGCCCAACTTCGAAGCCAGCGCCACGCATCAGCGCCTGCTCGCTGCCTATCGAAAGGTGTGGCCAACGCTTCGCTGAGCGCTGCGTCAGCCTTGGGCCCGGTTCGCATTTGCGTGCCGGGCCTGAGCGAGCGGCCTACTTGGCTTGCGGCTTCGCTTCCACCTTTGGCTTCGCCCTTGGTACGCCGGGAGACGACCTCTTTCGTGCCACCGTCGCAGGAGCCGACGATCTTGCCGTCCTTGCCTTCGCCCTGCGCAACGATCCCGAGGCTGTAGTCCTTTACCCCCTTGCCCCGATCTTTTCCGTGATCTGCCCCTTCAGGGTTTCACAGTCCATCTTGGCCAATGCGGGCGCAACTGCCAGCGCACATGCCAGGCCGAGCACGCGCTTCTTGATCGCCTTGCTCCCAGGATACGGCCAATCGTGGCCGCATCGGCCAGCGTAACGGGCGGCAGCAACAAATGCAGCCCCCGGCCTGGTGTCGCATCGCGACGAATACAACACCACCTGCGCCGCCGGCGTAGCTGCCCGCGTGCCGCATAATCGCGATCCTGATCCGCCCATGTCCGAGCGCCGCACAGCCATGAACAAGACCTACGAAGTCCGCCCCGACCAATCCGTCGAACTGCTAAAGGAACTCCATATCCTGACCCGCGACGGCAAGATGAACCAGGACAGCCGGCGTAAGCTCAAGCAGGTTTACCACCTGTATCACTTCATCGAACCGCTTCTGCAGGATGTTCTCGGCATTCATGCCGACGTGAACCTGGTGGACCACGGCGCGGGCAAATCCTATCTTGGCTTCATCCTGTACGACCTGTTCTTCAAGGAAGCTGCACCGCAAGGCAGCGTCTGGGGCATCGAAACGCGCGACGAACTGGTGACGCGTTCGCGCGAGCTGGCGGCGCGGTTAGGCTTTGGCGGGATGCATTTCCTCAACCTGTCGGTGACGACGTCGATGCGC